>JAJFFA010000670.1 GCA_021776885.1 Planctomycetota bacterium | reverse complement strand
ACACCTTCGCCAGCGCGCTGCTCAGCCTGGCGGGGGGAGAGAACATCTTTGGAGAGCGCGAGGAGCGCTATCCCGAGATCGAACCTGGCTACCTTGCCGCGGCGGATACGGAGCTGGTCCTGCTCTGCTCCGAGCCGTTTCCCTTCGAGGAGAAGCACGTGACCGAGCTCTCCCGCCTGACCGGCCTCGCGCCCGAGCGCTTTCGGCTGGCGGATGGTGAGTACCTTTCTTGGCACGGATCGCGCACTCCCGACGGAATCGACTACGCCGAGTCGCTCCTGACTCGAGCGTGAACGAAGACCCTTTTACCTCCCGCAGGACCCCCCATGATTCACATCGCGCTGCTGCTCTCCCTGGCCCCCTCCGGAGTGGCAAAGCCCGCTACTGACGTTGCCCCGCCCCAGCCCGTCGCCGAGGAGCGCTGGGACACCCTGGCCGAGACCTTGACTGCGCCCGCCATGGCGCAGGACGAGGAAGAGCCGGACCGCACCTGGCAGGGCTCGGTGACCCTCGGTGCCACGACCACCCGCGGCAACACCGACATCCAGAGCGTCTCGCTCAACGCGGATGCGATGAAGGAGCGCGAGGGTGACCGCTTCACCTACGGCTTCGCCTACAACTTCAGCGAGCAGGACGGGCGCATCAACCAGCGCCGCATCAACGGCTCGGCCAAGTACGACTACTTCCTCACGGAGAAGTCCTACGCCCTGGTCTCGGCCAACGCCCTGCGCGACGACGCGCCCGCCGTCGTGCCGCCGACCGTGCCCACCGCGTCCCTGTCCCTGCGCGCCACGGGCGGCGTGGGCTACGGTCGCAAGCTGGCCGAGGGCGATGAGTTCAAGCTCGACGCTGAAGCCGGCGTCGTCTACTACCACGAGGACTTCCGGCGCCTGCCCGGCGCGGTGCGCTCCACGCTCCCGGACGAGTACGTGGCCGCGCGGCTGGCCTACGATGCGGCCTACACGCCGGACAAGGGTGAGAAGGACAGCATCGAGCAGCGTACCGAGATCTACCCCAGCTTGGAGGACGGCGACGACGTCTACATCGCGGCCGACACGCGCTTCAAGACGACCCTGACCGAGTCGATGTTCGGCCAGATCCAGTGGATCCTGAACTGGGACCACACGCCGGCTGCCGGCAACAAGCAGGCCGACCACCTGTTCATTCTGACGGTCGGCTGGAAGTTTTAGCAGGCCGTGGTGAAAGTGCTTGGGTGCCAGGGCGGCGGCATCTGATTCAGGTTGGTGCCTGGAAACGCAGGCGAATCGGTGGATTCGGCGAGGCTTTCAGGCGCCGAGCTGGGGCAGAGGACGCCTTCCTGGCGCCGAATGACTTTCACCACGGCCTGCTAGGACTGCGCGCCGCGGAGCTCGGGCGCTCTCAGCGCTCGAGCTCGCGGGGCATCTTGAACACGACGGTCTCGGGCTCGCCCTCGGTCTCGCGCACGCTGTCGACGCCCAGGGCGCGCAGGCGCGTGATGATCTCCTGCACCAGGACCTCGGGCGCCGAAGCGCCGGCGGTGACGCCGATGACGCGCGACTCGGAGAGCCACTCGGTCCGGATCTGATCGGGGTCGTCGATCAGGTACGAGGGCACGCCCTTGCGCTCCCCGAGCTCGCGCAGGCGGCTCGAGTTGGAGCTGTTCTGCGAGCCGACCACGATCAACAGGTCGATCCCGGGCGTCAGGTCGCGGATCGCGTTCTGCCGGTTCTGGGTGGCGTAGCAGATGTCCTCGAGAGCGGGCCCCTGGATCGAGGGGAAGCGCTGGACGAGCGCCTGGATCGCGTCGCGGGTGTCGTCCACCGAGAGGGTGGTCTGGGTCACGTAGGACAGTCGCTCGGCGTCGTCGACGACCAGCGCCTCGACCTCCTCGACCGTGGAGAGCACGTGCACCTTGCCCTCGATGCGTCCGCGCGTGCCCTCGACCTCCGGGTGCCCCGGGTGCCCGATCAGGATCACTTCGCGCCCGTCCCCGGCGTAGCGTTGGGCCTGGACGTGCACCTTCGTGACCAGTGGGCAAGTGGCGTCGATCACGCGGAAGCCGCGGCGCTCTCCCTCGGCGACCACCTCGTCGGACACGCCGTGGGCGCTGTAGATCACGACCGCGCCCTCGGGCACCTCGGACAGGCGTTTGACGAACTTCACCCCGCGGCCGGAGAGGTCGTCGAGGACGTGGCGATTGTGGACGATCTCGTGCAGGACGTAGACCGGCGCGCCGTGGAGCTCGAGCGCCTTCTCGACGATCTCGATCGCCCGGTCGACTCCGGCGCAGAAACCGCGCGGGTTGGCGAGTCGGACTTCCATCGCGTGGTGCTCGCTAGCCCGGGCTAGATACCGGTTCCGAAGCCGGATCCGGAGGGCGGCGGCGGCTCCTGGCGCGCGGCGGGTTTGGGCTCGCGCGGCTTCCTCGCGGGCTTCTTCTCGCGCGGCTTCTTGGCAGGCGCCGGCGCTTCGCTGAGTCCGGCACCGAAGGAGCCGGAACCGGGCGCGGGGGAGGGCCCACGCGACCCGCGTTCGGGCTTGGGAGTGCTGGCCTCGCTCTCGCGGCGCGCCGGGCGCTCGTCACGCTTCCGTCCGCCGCCACGATCCTCGGAGGTCGACGTGCGGCGTGCTCCGCGCTCGGGGCTCTCGCTGCGGCTATTGCGCTCGGGGCGCTCGCTGCGGCTACTGCGCTCGGGGCGCTCGCTGCGGCTACTGCGCTCGGGGCTCTCGCTGCGGCTACTGCGCTCGGGGCTCTCGCTGCGGCTATTGCGCTCGGGGCGCTCGCTGCGGCTACTGCGCTCGGGGCTCTCGCTGCGGCTACTGCGCTCGGAGCTCTCGCGGCGGCTACTGCGCTCGGGGCTCTCGCTGCGGGGATTGCGCTCGGAGCTCTCGCTGCGGCGACTGCGCTCGGGGCGCTCGCCGCGACCACGTTCTCCGCGGCTGCTGGAGGAGCGTTCACGGCCCCCGCGCTCCTCGCCTGTGCGGGACCTGGAGCGGCCTTCGCCCTCGTCACGGGTCGAGCGCCCACGCCCGCCGCGCCGCGGTCCGCCGAGATGCTCGACGGGCAGCTCCGCAACGTCCCAGGGCATCTGGCGCACGAGGGAGTCCCAGTCACGGGCGTTCTGGGGGCCGACGAAGGTCACCGACGTGCCCTGGCGTCCGGCGCGGCCCGTGCGACCGATGCGGTGGGTGTAGTCGGAGGTGTCACGCGGAACGCCGTAGTTCACGACGTGGGTGACGAGCTGCACGTCGAGGCCGCGGGAGGCGACGTCCGTGGCGATCAGGGCCTTCACATCGCCCGTGCGGAAGGCGGCCATGACGCGGAAGCGCGAAGCCTGGTCGTAGCCACCGTGGAGGGCCTTGACCGAGAAGCGCTCGCGCTCCATGCGGCGGATCAGCCAGTCGACGTCCGTGCGCCGGTCGCAGAAGACCAGGAACACGTCATCGGGACCGCTGTTGTTGATCAGGGCCGCCAGGGCCAGGGCGCGGTCCTCTTCGGAGACTTCGAAGTAGTACTGCGTGATCGTGTCGACCGTCGCCACACCCTTGGCGGTGGCGATCTCGGCCGGGTTGCTCGTGTAGCCGCGGGCCAGCTTCAGGAGCGGCGGCGGGAAGGTGGCCGAGAAGCACAACGTCTGGCGCTCGTCCGGCGTGGCATCGAGGATCTTGGTGACGTCGTCGAGGAAGCCGATCTCGAGCATCTTGTCGGCCTCGTCGAGCACGGCGAACTCGGTCCAGGGAAAGGACAGGAAGCCCTGCTGCATCAGGTCGAGCACTCGACCGGGCGTTCCGACCACCACCTGGGCGCCGGCCTGCAGCGCATGCACCTGCGGGCCGAGGGGCTCGCCGCCGACGATCAGTGCGGCCTTGACGCCGCGCGTCTCGCCCAGCTCTTCCATCACGCTGAAGACCTGCTCGGCGAGCTCGCGCGTGGGCGAGAGGATCACGGCCAGCACGCTGGCCCGCGCCGGATCGATGCGCGCGACGATCGGTGCGCCGAAGGCCAGGGTCTTGCCCGTGCCCGTCTCGGCCTTCGCGATCACGTCGCGTCCTTCGAGAATGGGGCCGATGGCCAGGGCCTGGATCGGTGTGGGGCTCACGATCCCCATGCCGCTGATGGCGCCCTGGACCTCTTCACCGAGGTCCCACTCGTCGAAGCTGTCAATGTCGGGCGGCTCTTCGCTGGGGTGCAGCGGCTCCACCGGTTCGGAGGAGCGGCGCGGGCCGCTGGGCTTGCCGCCCCCGCCTTGGGGGCGACGGCGTCCACCGCCGGATCGGCGACCGGGTCTGTCGTGCGTGGTGCTCAAGGGGATTGCTGCTCGGCTCTTTCGGTCCGGGAAAATCGAACCAGACAGGATAGGGTCACGCACCCCCGGAGGGGAGGGGAACGCTCGATTCGCTCCTTTTATGGAGCAATAGGCCGCAGGACGCGAACAATCCCAGCCCTCCCCAGAGGAAGACCCCCCAGGCTTCGGCCAGGTCGCTGCCCGCGTCGCCCAGGAAGCCCGAGCCCGTGGCACCGAAGCAGAGCGCGCTCCAGACGATGCCCGCCCGGGCCACCCGCCGGCCCCAGGGCGAACCCCCCGCGGGGCCCACAGCGTGGCTGACGAGGTAGGCCAGGGGCCAGGCGAGGAGGACGTAGTGGTGCTTCCAGCTGCGCTCGGACAGGAACAGCATCGCCAGGGCCAGGAGCGAGAACTCGCCCACGACCCGCCGTGGCGACCCCACTCCGCGCCGGCGCGTGCCGAGCCAGAGCAGGCCGAGCAGGAGCAGGGAAGCGCCCAGGTGCAGGGCGCGGAAGGCGCCGGGGGCCAGGGCCGAGAGTCCGATGGAGACGTCGCCGGGGTGCACCGGTGGCCGCGCCGGAACCGCCACGGTGTCCGTGAAGAGGCGCGCCAGAACGGCCAGCAGGGACTGGTTGGTGTGCAGGGTCTGGAACTCGCCCAGCTCGCGGCCGCTCAGGAAGGGCAGGACCATCTGCCGTGTCCAGGCGCCGACCAGCTCGAGGTTGCGCTCCCAGCCCAGGGCCAGGGCCGGCAGCAGCAGGACGAAGAGCGTCAGCCCGAGGGCCACGCCGAGCAGGGCGCGGGGACTCTTCTTCCAGGCGAAGAAGAAGAGCGCCAGGGCGGGGGTGACCTTCAGGGCGCTGCCGAGCCCGATCCAGAGCCCCGCCGTGAGGGGACGGCCCCGGCTCCAGGCGAAGCCCGCAGCGGCGATCGTCGCGCCGACCGGGATGTTCAGGTTGCCGTGCAGCACGTCGGAGAGCAGCACGCGGAACGAGAGGAACACGACCAGGGTCACGGCCCAGGGGGAGAGCGGCTCGCGCGGGGCGCCGCTGCCGGGTGGGGCGCGCTCCGAGACCATGCGCAGCGCCGCTCCGACCAGGGCCCAGCACAGGGCCAGCTTGAAGGCGGCCCAGAGCAGCGCTCCGCTGACTTCCCCCGCGGCCAGGAAGGGGCGCATCAGGAGCAGGGTCACGGGCAGGGTCGGGTAGCCCTCCTCACCGACTTCGTAGATCGGCTCGCCTGCAGCGAGGGCCTCCTGGGCCGGAATCCAGCGCAGCAGTGCGCTGCGGCCCTTCAGCGCCCGATGCCGCGCCTGGATCAAGGCCAGCAGGCTGAGCGCGATGGGGAGCGCCAGGACCCAGGCCGGGCGGCGGGGGACGGGGGTGGGCACGGGCGCATCCTAGCCCTGAAATAAGCGCTGAGCTGCTCGAGATCGCCCGGGGGCACGGCATTCGCGGCCGTTCGAGCCGTCCCGCAATGCTCACCTGACTACGGCCAGGCTCCGCTTGCGGAACGGCTCGCACGACCTCGCCTACCGCACCCCCGATCGATCTCGAGCAGCTCAGCGCTTATTCCAGGCCAAGCAGTCCGTGGTGAGAGTCATTCGGCGCCAGGAAGGCGTCCTCTGCCCCAGCTCGGCGCCTGAAAGCCTCGCCGAATCCACCGATTCGCCTGCGTTTCCAGACACCAACCTGAGCCGGATGCCGCCGCCCTGGCACCAAAGCACCTTCACCACGGCCTGCGACGCTGGCCGGGGCCGCGATGCTCGCCCGCGGGAGGGGCGGCCGGGGCCCGCCGCGAGCCGGGAAGCCCAACTTTGGAGCCAAGGCGCGGGACGGATCATCCGGAAGATCGCTTGTCCCGTATCGTTGTAGAGGACCCGACTCCGCGGTCCTCCCGCGCCCTCTCCCTCTCCGAACCACAGCCTTGCTGCTCCCTATGAAGACTCTCCTTACCCTCGCCGCCGCCCTCGCCCTCACCGCCTCCGCCTCCGCGCAGATCGTCACCTACGACTTCTGCATGAGCAGCCTCGAGGAGGTCCCGACCAACGCCTCGAATGGTACGGCCGTGGTCACCGTCACGATCGACACGGCTGCCATGACGTACGACGTCAACGGCACCTTCCAGGGCCTCCTGGGCAACGCCACCGCCGCCCACATCCACGGCCCGGCTCCCATCGGCAGCAACGCGGGCGTGATGGTCGGCCTGAGCCCGACGACGGGCGCGACCAGTGGCACGATCACCGGCAGTGGAGCCCTCAACGCGGCGCAGATGAACAATATCCTCACGGGGATGAGCTACCTGAACCTGCACTCCTCCATGTTCGGCGGCGGCGAGATCCGCGGTCAGCTCGACAACGTGGTCGGCACGAACTACTGCGTCGGTAACCCGAACTCGGCCGGCCCCGGAGCGTCGATCTCTGCCACGGGCTGCTACGTCATCGCCGAGAACAACTTCACGCTGCAGGCGAGCGGCCTTCCGGGCACCGTTCCCGGGCTCTTCTTCTTCGGCCCGAACCAGATCAGTGCGCCCTTCGGCGACGGCCAGCGCTGCGTCGGCGGCGCCACCACCCGCATCCAGCCGCCCGTCTTCGCCAGCGCTGGCGAGGCCTCGAAGGTCGTCGACCTCTCCATGCCGCCCGTGGCGGGCAACATCATGTCGGGCGTCGAGTCCAACTTTCAGCTCTGGTACCGCGATCCCATGGGCGGCGGCGCCGGCTTCAACACCACCGACGGCCTGGCCGTGACCTGGAAGTAGGTCTTCGGGGGGGTCGCCAGACCCGCTTCGGCTGAAGTCAGGGGGCGGCGGCGCGGGTGCGACGCCGCCCAGCTTAGTAGGGTGCGCCGCCCAGCGCCATGCCCCCAGGAACGGAAACACGAAACCCG
>JAJFFA010000669.1 GCA_021776885.1 Planctomycetota bacterium | reverse complement strand
CCCCGAGGAGGTCGTCCAGGCGGCCGTCCCAGAGGGGCTCCAGGTCGGCCAGGTGCCCCACGTTCTCGAGGATCGACCAGGTGCCCCCGCGGCGCCCGACGAGCCGCGCGGGGTCGACGTCGCGCAGGCGCTCCTCGATCCGCGCTGGCGTGCCGCGCACGCGCTCGCGCACGGCGGCGAAACGGTCGAGGGGCAGGTCCAGGTCGAAGGAGCGCTCGAACCAGCGTTGGATGGGCATACAGGCCTCTTCGCGCCGCACGCCGTGGCGTCGCAGCGGAAGCGCCGAAATTGCGCCAGGGGGCGTGGCGGCGCCCACGGGGGCCGCTGAACGCCCTACGGGATGCGCAGGGTCATCCCTGCGCGCACCGCGTCCGGCTGCTGCAGGACGTCGCGGTTGGCCTCGAAGATCTCGTTCCAGCGTCGGCCCTCGCCGTACACCCGGTCGGCGATGACCCACAGGCTCTCACCCTCGGCCACCACGTGCTCGTTGCCGACGAAGCCCATGTCGTCGCGCACGGGGATCCAGACCTCGTCCCCGGCGCTCAGGCTCGAGACGCCCTCGTTGTTGCGGCGCAGGAGGTCGACCTTGTTCTCGTCGCGGTAGACCTTGCGCGCGATGCGTGCGAAGTCATCCCCGGCCGCGCAGGTGTAGACCAGGAAATCGTCGTTCCAGGTGGCGCGCAGCCCTTCCACTTCGACCACGTCCCAGTCGGCCTCGACGCGCATGGCCGGGCCACGGATCGCGCCCTCGGCCTCGACGGCAGAGCTCAGCAGTACCGACGCGGGAGCCGCGGTCTTCTTGGCCTCCGAGCCGGTGGCCTCCGAGCCGGCGAGCTGGGTCGTGGGCGGCGCGCTCCCGCCCGGATCGGGAAGTCGACGTCGCGCGTTCGCCGGACGCGGGTCGGCGGGGCCGTGCTGGGTTGCCCCGGACGTCTCCCCGAGGGTCCCTTGGGGCGTCGCGCCCAGGTCCGCGCCCGAGGCCAGGGCGTTCGAGGCTTGCGGCGTCGTGCCGCGCACGACCCGCGGCGGCTGCACCCGGGTCATGGGCAGCGAGACCTCGTTCTCGGGCAGATCGGCGGCGGCCTCACCCAGGGCCAGCTCGCGGCCCGCCTCGCTCACGGCCACCTCCCGCGGGTAGACCGAGACCGTCACGATGACGGCGATCAGGAACAGCACGCTCAAGACGACGACCTTTTCGATCCTACCCATGTGTCTGTCCCTACTCCCTCGGATACCGCTATGCGACACAACAACTTGCCGCAAAGCGACTTAGGCGTCTTGGAGCACAACGATCGAGCGCTCCCCTCGCGGCTCGTTATCCGCTCGTCACGGGGGCGAGTCAACGGCTTTCTGCGCTTTTCCACCCCATATGCGGTGTGTGCAGAGGGGCCGCCCCCCGCATCGTGTAGGCCTGCAACAGGTGATCCAGGGGGCACGGCCCCACCTCGCCTCCGGGTTCGGTAGTCTGCGTGCCCCATGCCGCCCCATGACCCCGCGAGCCCGCCGGGCGACTCCGGCCGCGCTGACGCGCGCTGGGACGCGCACAAGGAGGGGAGCGTCCAGGATCCGCTGCTCGCGGCCGCCGGGACCTCGTCCGCACGGGTCGCCTTCGTCTCGCGCAGCGCACCGATTGCAGCCCGCGAGCCCGAGCTGCCGGGACTCGGCGACCCGTGGCTGCGCCTCGTCCTGTGCATGGCGCTGCTGCTCCAGGCGCTCTCCTGGTGGAGGCTCGAGGGCTACCAGCTCGCCGATTCGGTCGAGTACCTCGAACGCGCCCAGGCCTTCGTGCGCGGCGAAGAAGTGCTCGATTCGACCTCGATCCGCTCCTTCGCGTTCAGCGCCCTGCTCGCGCCGTTCTTCGCGATCGCGGACTGGGTCGGCGCCGACAACTACCGCCCGGTCGTCTCCCTCGCACGCCTCTTGCAGATGGGCTTCGGCCTGGCCCTCGTCTGGCGCTGCGCGCGCATCGGCGCGCTCTTCGCGGGCCGCAGCGCGGGTCTGGCGTCGGCCTTCTTCGTCGCCTCGAACCCCGTCTTCCTGCAGTACAGCGTGTCCCCCGTGTCCGGGGTCGCCGCCGCCTTCGCCACGGCCAGCGGGATCGAGGCCCTGATCGTGCCGGGCAGCTCCCGGCGCCGCCTGCGCGGTGCCCTGTGGCTCGGCGCCGCGCTGACCCTGGCCTACCAGACCCTGCTCGTGTCGGTCCCCCTCGGGCTGCTCGTGATCCTGCGCGACCGGCGCGAGCGCCTGGCGGCCGTGGCGCCCCTGTGCGCCGGCTTCGGCGCCGGTGTGCTGCTGCAGGTCGTGCTCGACAAGCTCATCTATGGTGTCTGGGGCGCGAGCCTGTGGCGCCACTTCGTCTCCCACGCGGGTCCCTACGGCGCCCTGTTCCTCTCCCGGCTCGGCTTCGACGAGCCCGCGCGCCAGCTCTACGACGCCGCCCAGCAGGCGATCGACGCCAAGGAGGCCGCGTCCGCCGTCACGGCAGGTTCGACCCTCGCGGACATCGAGCGCCTGCTGCCCGCCGACTGGTACTTCCGCAACATCACGTCGATGCTGGTCTGGCCCGTGCTCCTGTTCCTGCTCCTGGGGCTGGTCGTCGCCTGGCGTCGAGCGCGCTGGTCGTCGTCGATCGCACTGCTCGTCCTGGCGCTCAACCTGTGGGTGATGAGCGACAAGGGCTCGAAGGACTTCCGCCTCTGGCTGCCCCTCTTGCCCCTGCTGGCACCCCTGGCGGGGTCGGGTTTCGAGCTGGCGACCCGCGCCCAGACCGGCCGCGGCGTGGGCGGCGGGGGCCGCAGCGGCATGCGCTCGGCGCTCGCGGTGCTGCTGCTGCTGGTCGTCCCCGCCCTCGGCGTCCAGACCCTCCTGGCGCGCAACACGCGACGCTTCTCGGGCTACTGGGAGGCGATGGAGGAGGTGCTCGCGGACGTGGGCGAGCGGCGTGGGGCGGCCATCGAGCGCGGCGAGCCTGCGCCGACCTTCCGCGTCGCGAGCGCCTACCACTGGGCCGTCTACCTGCGCGAGGACGAGGGCGCGCAGCTGATCAAGCTGCCCAAGCACCTGGACCACTGGGAGAAGTACGACGCCCAGGAGCGCGCGCAGGACCTGGCCGCGATCGCGTCGATGGACTACTTCATCACGCACCTGGCCGTGCTCTCCAGCCGTCCGGAGCTGATGGCGGCCGTCAACCGCGACTTCGAGCTGCAGGCCCTGCTCTGGGACCGGGACGTCTTCGAGGACATCGGCGCGGTCTGCGTGTTGAAGCGGCGCAGCGGCGACCCGCGGGCGCGCACGTTCTTCGACATCACCCGCGGCGAGTCGGCCGAGGCCTACGCGCGACGCCACCACTTCGAAGCGCCGCAGCGCTTCGTGCGGCGCCTGGGCCAGCACCTGGAGCTGATCACGCTCCTGGGCTGGACCTTCGAAGAGCTGCCTGGCGACGACCACGGCTGGATCACCTACCACTGGCACTGCGGCAGCGAGATCCGCGGCGACTACACCGTCGTGGATCGGCTGACGACCTTCGACGAGCGCAACACCTGGCAGAACGACCACGCCCCCGCCTATGGCGTGGCGCGCACCCACACCTGGCAGCCGGGGGACATCGTGCGCGAGAGCTGGCCCGTGATCGCCGCCGCCGATCCCTACAACTGGCGCACGCCGTACCGCCCCATGGGCGGCCCCTACCGGCGCGGCGATCTGATGCCCGCCAACCTGTGGATGGCGCTGTTCACCTTCGGAGCCGATGGCGCGGTGACGGGCCGCATGCATCCGGCACGGGCCGGGTCGGACGAGCCCATGCTCGACGCTCCGGTCGAGGAGGCCATGTGGACGCCGGACGGCTACCGCTTCAGCAAGGACGGCCTGATCCGCGTAGGCCGCTTTCTGTTGCCGGTGCACGAGTCCGCTCGACTGGCGGACGACGGGCGGGTGCTCGACTGACCTGGACCGAGCCGGCACGCCCGAGCCCTTCACGACCGCCCGCTCGCTGAACCTCGTCCCTCAGTCGTCCCCGGCGGGGAGTTGGCTCCCCGCCCGTTGTCCTCAGGGCTCGGCGGCGATATGGTTTGCAGGTCCGGAGGACGGGTTCCTCGATCCGGACAGGCCGAATCGACCATGCAGCCCCCCCGCGACGACCGATCCTCCGTATCCAGGTTCCTGGCCAGAGGACTCGTGATGCTGGCCCTGGTGCCGCTCCTGGGCCTGGGCCTGGGCGCCTGCGCCAGCGGCGGCAAGCATCCCAGCGCCGAGGGGCAGCCGGCCAGTGTGACCTTCACCGACTACCGCTCCGGTCTGCGCTTCACCATCGTGAACGAGACCCACACCGACCGGGTCGAGCTGTACTCGCGCTCCGTCAAGGCCTCCCAGGCGAACACCAAGGTCGCCACGGACGAGGTCCTGGACGCCCTGTTCGAGCGCATGGGCAAGCTGGGTTTCTTCCGCGACGCCTCCAGCGGCAGCGCCCCGAGCGGCGGCTCGGCGAACAGCATCCAGGCCCTGGAGGTCGAGTCGCGCGAGGGCGCGTACCACATGGTTCAGGGGCGCGGCGCAACGGACGGCGGAGCCAAGGTCTTCCGCGACGTGCGCGCGGCCGTGCTCGAAGTGCACGCCAACATCTTCCAGGCCCAGTCGATCGACCTCTTGCCCGAAGACGGGCCCCTGTTCGAGGGCCCGCGCCCCGGTTCGGGGTCCAGACTCTGATGGCGCAGTCGGCGCCGCCGGGACCCCCGCGAGCCGAGCCGGGGAAGTCCCCCCGCTGCGTCGCCCTGCTCCCCGCCCGGCTCGGTTCGACGCGCCTGCCGCGCAAGATGCTGCTGCGCGAGACCGGCTTGCCCCTGATCGTGCACACCGCGCGCAACGTCGCCGGAGCGGCGGGGATCGAGCGCACCCTGGTCGCCACCGACTCGGAAGAGGTGCGCGCCGCCTGCGCCGCCGAGGGGGTCGAGGCCGTGCTGACCAGCCCCGAGCACCGCAGTGGAACCGACCGCATCCGCGAGGCGTACCTGGGTCTGGGGACGGACTACGAGGTCGTCCTCAACGTCCAGGGGGACGAGCCGGACGTCGCGCCCGAGGATCTCTCGCGCCTGTGCGCCGCCTTCACCGAGCCGGCGGTCGAGGTGGCGACCCTGGCCGGCCCCGCGGGTGCCGACGACGCCCAGCGACCCAGCGTGGTCAAGGTCGTCCTGAGCGCCCAGGGCAACGCCCTCTACTTCTCCCGCGCCGCGATCCCCTCGGCCGCCCACGCGCGCCAGCCCGAGCAAGCGGGGCAGGCGAGCCAGGCGGCGCAGGCCGCCGCGTACCTGCGCCACATCGGCGTCTACGCCTTCCGGCCGGAAGCCCTGGCGCGCTTCTGCGAGCTCCCCGAGAGCTCCCTGGAGCGCACGGAGAACCTCGAACAACTCCGCTGGCTCGAAGCCGGCGGAAGCATGCGGGTCCTCGTCACGCGGCGCGTGCCGCACGGGATCGACACACACGACGACTACGAGGCCTTTGTACGCCGCACGGGAAACGGCGCCCCGAGTGGCAACCTGGAGACGCGATGACCAAACACATCTTCATCACTGGCGGAGTGGTATCGAGCCTGGGCAAGGGCCTGACCTCGGCTGCCATCGGCATGATCCTCGAGCGGCGTGGGCTCAAGGTGTCCATGCAGAAGCTGGATCCCTACATCAACGTGGATCCGGGCACGATGAGCCCCTTCCAGCACGGCGAGGTCTACGTCCTCGACGACGGCTCCGAGACGGACCTCGACCTGGGTCACTACGAACGCTTCACCCAGGCCAAGCTGACCAAGGCCAGCAACTACACCACGGGCAAGATCTACTCGACGGTCATCGCCCGCGAGCGCCGCGGTGACTACCTGGGCAGCACGGTGCAGGTCATCCCGCACATCACCGACGCGATCAAGGAGGCCATCTACGACGGCGTCACCTCCCCCGACGTCGACGTGGCCCTGACCGAGATCGGTGGCACGGTGGGCGACATCGAGTCCCTGCCCTTCCTCGAGGCCGTGCGCCAGTTCGCCCTCGAGCAGCCTCCGGGGGACGTGCTCTTCGTGCACCTGACGCTCTTGCCCTACCTGCGCGCCTCGGGCGAGATGAAGACCAAGCCCACCCAGCAGTCCGTCGGCAAGCTGCGCGAGATCGGCATCCTGCCCGACATCCTGGTCTGCCGCACCGAGCAGCCCATGACGGACGAGATGGGCCACAAGATCAGCATGTTCTGCAACGTGCGCCCGGACTGCGTGGTCGAGGAGCGCGACGTCGCCTTCTCGATCTACGAGCTCCCCGTCAACCTGGTCAACGCGGAGCTGGACCAGCTGGTGGTCGAGCGCCTGGGCCTGCCCCGGGGTCGGGCCACCCAGCTCGGCGACTGGAATGACATGCTCGACTCGATCAAGCGCACCACCGAGACGGTCGAGATCGGCGTGGTCGGCAAGTACATCGAGCTGCACGACGCCTACAAGTCGATCTACGAGTCCCTGTCCCACGCCGGCATCGCCAGCCAGTGCAAGGTCAAGCTGCGCAAGCTCAAGGCCGAGGAGGTGCTCGACAACCCGCGCCTGCTCGAGGGCCTCGACGGCCTGCTCGTGCCCGGCGGCTTCGGCGAGCGCGGGCTCGAAGGCAAGATCCGAGCCGTGCAGTGGGCGCGCGAGAACGACGTGCCGTTCTTCGGCATCTGCCTGGGGATGCAGTGCGCGGTGATCGAGTACGCGCGCAACGTGCTCGACCTGGAGGACGCCGACACCCTCGAGCACTCCGAGTCCACCCCGCACCCCGTCATCAACCTGATGGCAGACCAGAAAGACGTCGAGGACATGGGCGGCACCATGCGCCTGGGGGCCTTCGACTGCAGCATCGACAAGGACAGCGTCGCGGGGCGCCTCTACGGGCGGACGGCGGTGCGCGAGCGCCACCGCCACCGCTTCGAGTTCAACAACGACTACCGCGAGCGCTTCGAGGCCGGCGGCATGGTGCTCTCGGGCAAGAACCCCCAGCGCGACCTGGTCGAGATCGTCGAGCTGCCCGAGCACGCCTTCTTCGTCGGCGTGCAGTTCCACCCCGAGTTCCGCTCCCAACCGCTCAAGCCGCACCCGATCTTCAAGGGCTTCGTGGCCGCAGCCCTCGAGCGCTCACGCAACGGCAACGCGACCCCGGCACGCGCCAAGAGTCTGGCATGACCGAGCCCGAACCGACCGCGGGCGACCTGCCCCTCCCCGGCGGTGACTTCCGCCTGTTCATCACGCGCCTCTCGTTCCAGGGACTCCTGTCCCTGGGCCTGCTCGAGAACCCGATCACGAACTCGCGCCAGGTGAACACGGAGGGCGCGCGCATGATCCTGGACGACCTGATGCTCCTGCGCGAGAAGACCGAGGGCAACCTCGAAGTCGACGAGCGCAGCCACCTCGACAAGGTCATCGCCGACCTGGAGCTGGCCTACACGCGGCTCGACGCCGGGGGCGATCAGGCCGTCGCCGCCAACGGCGAGTAGGCGTCGGGGCCTTCAGGCCCCCAGCTTGGCGGCCGTCTCCACGACCCGCGCGGCCAGGGCCGCGACGCGGCCGTCAACGCCCGGGTCGACCAGCGCTCCATCCTCGCCGAAGGCCTCGTGGCCCTTGGGTACGGCCACCTCGCCCGGAACGACCAGGGCGCCGACGCTGGAGAGGATCGAGCGCACGTGGACCAGACCGCGCAGGCCGCCGAGGGCACCGGGTGAGGTGGCCACCAGCCCGACGACCTTGCCCTGGAAGGCGACCAGCGGCGGCACGCCCTGCGCGGGACGCGAGACCCAGTCGAGGGTGTTCTTCAAGAGGGGTGTGATCGAGCTGTTGTACTCGGGGCAGGCGATGAAGTAGCCGGCGCTCTGCGCCATCGCCTGGCGCAGCCGGGCGGCGTGCTCGGGGATCCCGTCCGCCGCTTCCAGGTCACCGTCGTAGAGCGGCATGGGCAGGTCGGCGAGGTCGATCCACTCGACGTCCGCCCCGGCTGCGCGGGCGTGGGCGGCGACCGCCTGGGCCAGGCGCTTGTTGAAGGAGGCGGAGCGGGCACTTCCGGCGAAGGCGAGCAGGCGCATCACTCGAACCTACTCCGGTTCCTGCCCGTCATCCAGCGTCTCATCGTCCACGGCCTCTGCGCGGGCTGGTGATCGGGCATTCGGCATCCGGCATCCGGCATCCGGCATCCGGCAAGACGCTCGGGTGGCTCCGGATCTGGGGGCAGGGTCCGCTCCCTCGCTCCCATCCCCGTCGCCCCCGCGGCCCCAAGGGGGTGTGGCCGCCGGGGGGACGGTGGTGGGAGCGAGGGAACGGCGCCCGGGCCCGGGCATGGCGGGGTG
>JAJFFA010000668.1 GCA_021776885.1 Planctomycetota bacterium | reverse complement strand
CGGAAGCAGAACTCGGGGTAGACCTCGCGTCCGGCGAGCAGGTTGACGGACGAGAACCAGGGGGTCGAGAGGACGTTCTTCGCAGCCCAGACCTCGTAGCCATGCTCGACCCGGTAGAGCACGACCGCCGGCAGACGCTGGTGCAGCAGGTCGATCAGGATCGTACCGCTGACCGAGAGGGCCGCCCGGGCGCGGGCCAGGCTCGCGTGCAGGTCGCCGAACTCGACCCGCGCGGGCACCCCGGAGGCTTCGACCAGGCCCTCGACCAGCGAGCGCTGGGCACCCTCGCCCTGCACGACGACGGCCTCGAGCTGCGGGGCGTCACGCCGCAGGCGTTCGACGCAGGCCAGCATCCAGGGCAGGTTGCGCCGGATCACGCTGGCTCGGCTGCCGGGAAGCAGGGCCAGGACCCGGCTGGAGTCGCGCCGAGTCGTGGCGGCTTGCTCGGGCGCGGCGGGCAGGAAGTCGAGCAGGGGGTGGCCGACGTGGGCCACCGGCACGCCGTAGCGCCGGAACCACGCCGGCTCGAAGGGCAGGATGGTCAGGGCGCGGTCGACCGCGCGGCGGTAGCCGTGGACGCGCCAGGGCGCCCAGCCCCAGTACTGCGGCGTGACGAAGTGCACCGCCGGCACTCCGTGGCGCCGGGCGACCCGCGCCATGGGCACGTGCAGCGCGGGGGAGTCGATGGGCAGGAAGACGTCGGGTGCGCGCTGCGCGAAGGCCTCGAAGGAGCGCGTCAGGAGGCGCACGTAGAAGGGCAGGGCACCGACCACACCCGAGATGCCCATGCGCGCGTCGGCGACGGGGTCGGCCAGGATCTCGACGCCGTGGTCGGCCAGGCGCTCGCCGCCGAGGCCGAAGAGCTCGGGCTCGGGCGCGCCGGCGCTCCGGGTCAGCTCGCGCAGGCGCTCGGCCACGCTGACGGCGTGGATCTCTCCGGAGGGCTCGGCGCAGGAGAGGAAGACGCGCAGGGGCCGCGCGGGCAGGCTGCCGAGGGGCGGCGCCTCGCTGGCGGCGGCCGGGGCCTCGAGCGCCTGGGCGGCGACCTCGGCGTGGTGCCGACGCCGCACGACGTAGGCGGCCAGGCGCAGGGGCAGGAGCGCGGCTCCTCCGGCGGCCCGCAGGAGCTCCCGCGTGACGTCGAGGCGAGCGGACCCACGCCCCGTGGCGCGGGTGGGCAGTTCCTGGACGGGGGACGGGGGAGAGGGCAAGACGGGCTCCGCGGGAACCCTGCAGGATAGCTTGGGGGCGGGGCCGCACTACAATGCCGGCGTGGCCCGCCTGCTCGGATTCTTCGCCATCGTGCTCGTGACCATGTGGATCCTCTCGGGGATCCCGGTCCTCGGGGCCGTCTTCCGGATCCCGTTCGTCGGCTTCTGGCTCTCGGCCATCCTGGTCAGTGCCGGCATGTCGAAGCTGGCCGCGGACCTGATCGACCGGCGCCGGGTGCGGGCCCTGGAGCGCGAGCTGGGGGCGGTCGAGACGCCGCACAACCGCGGCAAGCTGGGCACCCTGCTCTTGACCCAGCGCCGCTACCGCCGAGCGATCGCGCCCCTCGAGCAGGCGCTCGAGGGCGAGCCCGAAAGCGCCGAGTGGGCCTACCGGCTGGGCTGCGCCCTGGGCGGGGCGGGACGCCACGCCGAGGCGGCCCGGGCCCTCGAGCGCGGCGCCGAGCTGAACGAAGAGCACGCCTACGGCCGCATCCTGCTGCGCCTGGCCGAGGCCCAGCAGGCCACGGGCGACCACGACGCAGCCCTGGCGGCGGTGGAGCGCTTCGAGCGCAACCACGGCGAGAGCCCCGAGAGTGCGTACCGGCGCGGGGTCGCCCTCAAGGGACTGGGGCGTGCGGCCGATGCGCGCACGGCCCTGGCCGAGGTCTCGTCCCTGGCGCAGCGCGCCGCGAAGTACCAGAAGAAGGGCGCGAGCGCCTGGGTGCTGCGCGCCTTCGTGGCCCGCGTCGTTTGACCCGGCCGCGTTGTGACCCGGGCGGACTACTGCGCTCGAGGCCCGTCCGCGCGGCCCAGCTTCGCGGTCAGCTCGCGCATGCTCCTGCGTACGTCCAGCATGGCCGTGCTCGAGACGCGGAAGCGCGCGTTGACGTCGGCCAGGATGGCGCGGGCTTCCGCGTAGCGTCCATGCTCGATCAGGTCGGCGTTGCTGATCGTGGTCTGGGCCTGGCCGTAGGCCATGCGCGCCAGGGCCTCGTAGGTGAACCAGGTCACCACGAGGGTGGTCGAGAGGGCCACGCGCGCCGCCTTCAGAATCCTGCGTCGACGCGCGCGGCGGCGGGCCAAGTTGCCACTCTCGATGTGCTCCAGGGTGCGCCGTACCTCGTCCCGGCCCGGGTCGAGGGCCAGCACCTCGCGCAGGGCGTCCGCGGCGCTGGCGTAGTCCTCCCGCGCCAGGCAGTCCTTGCCGAAGGTCTCCAGCTCGCCGACGGCCTGCTCCAGGTCGCCCAGGTCCGCGTGGGTGCGGGCCAGCTCGCGGCGCAGCTCGAGGGAGCGGGGCTGGGCCGCGACGAGGCGCTCGAGCACGCCCTCCGCCTTGCGGTGCAGCCCGGGGGAGCGGTACAGCTCGACCAGGTGCAGTCCGTCGGCGCGGGCGTCTTCGGCGCGGGCCTGATCCAGGGCCAGGGCCAGGCTCTTCTCCCACAGGGAGGGGTCCGTGGCGTCGAGCACCTTGGCCCGCTCGATCAGCTCGCGGGCCTCTTCGGGGCGGCCGCCGTCGAGCTCGAGGTGGGCCAGGAGCTTGAGTCCCTCGCGCGCCTCCTCGAGATCTCCGCGCAGCTCCGCCAGGCGTGCGCGCTCGATCAAGAGACCCTTGTTCTGGGGCTGGGCGGCGAGGCCACGCTCGACCAGCTCCCAGGCGCGGTCGGTGTCCTCGTCGGCGACGCCGCGGGCGATGCGCGCCAGGTCGTCCGCGCCAGCCAGGCGCACGTTCTGACCGTCGATCAGCTCGGACAAGAGGTGATACGCCTCGAAGCGCTGGTGCGGCCAGCTGACCAGCACCTCGGCGATGCTGCGCGTCCCGTCCAGGAGTCCGGCCAGGGACGTGGCCAGCTCCGGGTTCGAGAGACCCTCGACGCAGGGTGGCTTCTTGACGATGTAGTGGGCGCGGTCCGAGGGGATGCGGTTCTTGATGATCTCCCAGTGGTCCGAGCGGCGTGCGGCCTCGAGCAGCAGCGGGCCGGCGGGGAGCTCGAGCCCCAGGCGGCGCTCCTCGGGGTCGAAGACGTTGCGCGGGATGCGGCCCTCGTCGAAGACGAACGCGCCGTGGCTCGAGGCCACCAGCTCGCAGGCGTCGTCCAGGAGGCGCGAGCGCGCGATGGCGGCCAGGGTCTCGTTCTCGACCAGCTCCAGCTCGACCAGCATCTCTCCCAGCGACTTGCGGCTGCCCTTGCGCCGGGCCTTGGCGGCCTCGAGCTGGGCCTCGTCGACGTGGCCCGAGGCGAGCAGCACATCGATCAATCGCGCGCGACCCTCGAAGTGGACCAGGGACAGCCGACCCGAGGTGAAGTAGAGCTGGGCCTCGCCACGGCCACTCTCGATGCTGAGCAGGCCGGTGCGCGTGTTGCGCTCGAGGTTCTGGAAGAGGTCCGCCAGCTCGAGGGTGGAGAGGTCGCCGTGGAGGGCCATGCGGGAGTCTCATCGACCCCCGGCGCCGTCCGAGTTGACCGCCGGGACGGAAATCGTTTCCGGATGCCGGCGGCAAGCCGGCATCCGAGACTCGTCCCGCTAGACCTGGAACAAGCGCTGAGCAGCTCAGCGTCTATTTCAGGGCTAGCTGCTGCTGACGTTCGTGACGCGGGTCGCGCCCAGGAGGCGCTCGATGGCCTTCATGCGCCGGCCCAGGAAGGGCACGTGCTCGATGCGCGCGACGACCTGGCCCTCGCGTCGGATGGCCAGGGTGCCGCCGCCGAAGGTCAGCATCAGCTCGATCACGTCGGGGACCTCGCGCGTCACCGTGCTGCCCTGGCGCGGGATGCTCTGGTCCCGGCCCCAGGGCTGGACGTAGTGCACGAACTCGTTCGCCTCGAGTCGCCAGTAGTCGAAGCGCGGCTGGAGCATGCCGATGAAGAAGAAGACCGAGAGCATGGTGCCCAGCAAGAGGTAGGCGTGGGTGCTGTAGGTGACGTCCATCGCGCTCACCCAGGCGCTCACGCTGTCGACCAGCTTCATGTCGTTGAGGGTCGTGATGTAGGCCGCCAGGCCAACGACCGCCAGGAACAGGATCGTGATCAGGAACTTTTTCTGGTCGAGGTCGGTGACGATCACGAGCAGGTTGAAGCCCAGCACGGCGGTGGCCCACAGGCCCAGGGTCTGGGGGTCGACGCTGGTGCTGGCCTGCAGCAGACCGCAGAGGAAGAAGGTCGCGATCGCGGGCCAGAAGTAGATGATCATCGGGAAGCTGGCCACGGGCACCGCTTCCTTCTCTTCGGAGGCCCCCTTGGGGTAGTAGACCTCCCAGACCGAGTCCTTCTTCAAGGTCTTGGGGGCACCGCCGACGGGGGGGCCCGCCGTGCCGCTGGTCGGGCTCGACGGGACGGGGGCAGTGGAACCCGTTTCCGGGTCAGGCGAGGTCTCTGTCATGGTGCGCTGCGGGGGTCGGGAACTTCGAGTACGGGCTACGGCCCGAGCGGGCATGGCTACGGCCCGTGCGGGCCGGGGCTACGGCCCGTGCGGGCCGGCATTCGCGTCACTGCCAGAATACGGCCACTGCGTCCGTCAAGTTGAACCCATTCGGTCCACCCATGGCGTCGCGGTACCAGTACTGAAAGCGGAACTGGGTGCCGGGCAGGATCAGCCCGGCGGCGGGGGCAGCGCTGAGGTCGAGCACCCGCAGCGCTTGACCCGCGAAATCGGAGCTGGCGACGGGGAAGAGTCGCTTGGAGCTGCCGCCGACGCAGCGAAAGCCGTCCCCGAAGGGGGCCTGGATGGCGTTGGGGCCGAAGTAGAAGATCCCGGGCACCCCGGCCGGCAGGCAGCGTGCGGCGAGGCTGACCGAGTTGCTGGCGACGTCCGGGCTCCCCGCCAGGCGCAGGGTCGCCCCGGGGCCGACGGAGTTGGGGGCGGCCAGGCAGTAGGGGGTACCCAGCTCGGCTTCGAGCTCGAACAGGTAGGCCGAACCGGAGGACACTCCGCTGTCGTCGTCGCGGTGCGAGCCGACGAAGAGCGTGTGTCCGCTGACGCTGACCGAGCGCCCGAACTCGTCGTCGGTCGCCCCGTCGCTGGCCGAGATCTGCAGGCCCTGGATCCAGGTTGCGCCGTCGTGCTCGAAGAGCAGCGCGCTGCCCGCATCGCTGGTCACGCCGTCGCGGCCGATGGCGCCCAGGATCACCCGCTCGCCGTCGATGCTGGCGGTCCCCGCCATGAGGTCTCCGCCCTGCGCCAGGCAGGCACGCAGCTCGGCCTCCTGGGGCCAGGCGCCGCCGCTCTCGAGAAAAACGTAGGCGGAGCCGCGGTTGTTGCCGCCGTGGTTGTGCTGGGGCGCGCCCACCACGATGCGCCCGCTCGAGAGTCCGATCGATGTGCCGAAGACGTCGTCCGCAGCGCCGTCGGAGGCGCTCAGGACGGCCTCCTCGCTCCAGGTGCCGGCCGTGCGCCGGAAGACTGTCGCGAAGCCGTTGCGGTTGACGAAGAAGGGATCGGCCGGGGCGCCGACGGCGGCCAGGTCGCCCTCGACGGCGACGCACAGACCGAACAGGTCGCGGGAGGT
>JAJFFA010000667.1 GCA_021776885.1 Planctomycetota bacterium | reverse complement strand
CCCGCGTCGCGCCCCGTCGACGACCCGCCGCCCGCGCTCCGCGAGGCGGACGTTTCGGTGCACCGCGCGGTGGCGCTCGTGTACAGGGTGCGCGCGTGCCAGTACGAGTCCCTGCGCGACCCGCTGGTCGTGATGTTCTCGGTGCCCCTCGCCGCTGTCGGAGTCTTCCTCACTCTGTTCCTCCCGTCGACGTCGTTCAACCTGCAGACCTTCATCGGGTGCATCATGCTGGGTGGTATCGTGGTGAACAACGCGATCCTGCTCGTCGACCAGGCCAGTCGCCTCGTTCACGACGGCGTGCCCCTGGCGGAGGCGGTGGTCGAGGCTGGCCGCCGCCGCCTGCGGCCGATCCTGATGACGACGTCGACGACGGTGCTCGCGCTGGTGCCCCTGGCCTTCGGCGTTGGCGAAGGCGCCGATGCTCAAGCGCCGCTGGCACGCACGGTCGTGGGCGGACTCACCGCGTCGACCTTGATCACGCTGCTCTTGGTTCCGGCCGTCTACCTGCTCTTCCACAGGAAGCGCGGAGCCTGAGCGCGGAGCGCGCGCTGCTGCTCGCCTTCACTTCGAGGTGGCTCGTCGCAGCGGCGGTGCGGGAGTGGTCGCCGCGGCTGGGCCCTCTTTGCTCCTCGTCAGAAGCACGGGGGGGCGGCACCAGTACGAGGCGCGCGGCCCTTTCGCGGCTGGAGTGGCGGCCGCATGCCCCCGAGGGAGGAGGGGGCGGCTCGCGCTGGCCGACTCCATCAGACTGCTTGAGGCCCCGTCTGTCGGATCGTCGCTGCGCTGGTCTCGACCTCGGTTCCATGGCGGAAGAGGTCCAGCACGGGTGAGAAGCGGAGCCCTGACTCGACGAATCTCGCGGCTTCGGCCGCCGAGAGGTCTGCGTCGAGCGCGATCTCGAGCTTCAAGCGCTGGTAGCCCGCACGGACGTCGGCGAGGTTCAGAAACCCCTGCAGGTCGAGGTCGCCGGAGAGCGTGACGTTCACGGAGCGCAGCGCGATGCCCTTGGCCGCGGCATGGACGACCAGGGTCGTCGTGACGCAGGAGCCGAGTGACGAGAGCGCCACCTCGAGCGGAGAGGGTCCCTGGTCCGTCCCTCCCAGCGCCTCCGGCAGATCCGTTCTCAACTCATGGGAGTTCCGGCGCCGGTGGTCACCACCGGCGGCGGCGAAAGCATCGATGCTCGTCGCCACACGGCGACTGTCGATCCAGCGGCAATCGGCACGAAAGGTGCTCGCGCCCAGTTCGGGTTGTTCGCCAACCGCGGCGAGGGTCGCGTTCAGAGAGTCGATGTCGATTCCGTTCAGCGTGGGCTGTGCAGTTCGTTCGGTGGTCATGGCTTGTCCTTGCTCGAGGAGTTGAGCGCTTGTCTCTGGGCTAGCGGCGCGCTTCGAGGATCTGGTTGAAGGGTGTCTGGGCCACACGACGGATCGTGCGGAAGCCGGCGTGGGTCAGGACCTCGCGCAGGCGCGCCTCCCCGGCCTGGGCGCCGAGCCCACAACGGCCGGGCTGTGCCAGGGAGGCCGGAGTGCAGATCGTGGTGGAGAAGCCGTAGTAGGCGCGGCCGACCGGATTCAGGTTGTCCTGCAAGCGGTCTCCGGCCATCGGCTCGACGAGCATCAGCGTGCCGCCTTCGCGCAGGGCGCCCAGTGCGTGGGCGGCCGCGGCGTGTGGGTCACCCATGTCGTGCAGGCAGTCGAAGAAGGTGATCAAGTCGAAGTCACGGCCGGTGTAGTCCTGGGCGCCGGCACACTCGAACTGCACCCGATCAGCGACGCCTGCTTCCGCCGCTCGCTGGCTCGCGATCGCGATGGAGGGTGAGTGGACGTCGATGCCGACGACCGTCGAGGCCGGGTAGGCCTGGGCCATCAGGACAGCGGTCTTGCCGTGCCCGCAGCCGACGTCCGCGATCCTCGCACCGGCTTCGAGCTTGGCCTGGACGCCCTCGAGCGCCGGCAGCCACTCCTGAACCAGGCCGTTGCGGTAGGCCGGGCCGAAGAAGCGCTCGACGCCGCAGAACATGTGTGCGTCGTGTTCACCCCAATCGATGCCCTCGTCGCTGCGGAAAGCCTGCTCGACCTTGTCGAGGATCTGATAGACGCCTACCGCCGTCTGGAACCCGCCGACCATGAAGGCCGGGCTCTCCTCGTCGGCGAGGACGGCGGCGTGCTCGTCCGGAAGCAGGTAGGTCTGCGACTCGGTGCGGTACTCGATGTAGCCCGAGGCACATTGGTTGGCGAGCCACTCGCGGACGTAGCGCTCGCTGGCGCCCGTTCGTTGAGCGAGATCCGCGGATCCCAGGGGGCCCGATTCGGCCAGGGCGCGGTACAAGCCGAGCCGGTCGCCAACCTGGATCAGGGCCGCGGAAATGGTGGCGCCGAGGTCTCCGAGCAGTTTGCCGGCGAAGGCCTGGACGCGATCGGGGTCGAGGGTCTGTTGCATTGAGAGGTCTCCGGTGTTTGGGACACCTCTCAGGCGTGAAATCGGGAGTCACATCGTGACCCCTGGCCTGAAATCGCGTTCTCGTGTCGCCTCCGACCGGGCGCAGGCCTCTCAGGGCTCCAGGCGCCAGTGGACTGGCCGGCCGGGATCCGGGTCGAAGCAACAGACCGTACCGGTCCGGATCGTATTGCTCAGGTAGCGCCCGAGAGGCTCGTGTCCGTCGGCCACCCGGCGCAGGGTCCCGCGCAGGGCCTTCGTGACGCTCTGGCGCGCCCGCTCGCTCGGGTCCCCGGCGCGCCGCGCTCTGCCCCCGAGCCCGACGGCCGCGCTGAGCTGGGCCGTCAGTGCATCCATCTCTGCGCGACAGCGCTCGCGGAGCGCGAGGTCATCGTGGCGCGAGGCTTCCTCCAGTTCCGCTTGCAGTTCGGCCAAGCGCGAGCGGTACGCGGCGCGCGCCTCGCCGTCGAGCAGCTCTCCTGCGTCGCCTTCCGGAGCTGTCCCGCCCGCGACCCCGACCAGCTCGAGTGCGAGGAAGTCGCGACCCGGGTCGTCCAGCAAGCGCGCGAGGTACACGAGGCCCTTGCTGTTCTTCAAGCGCAGCGTGGTGTCGTCGAACTGCATGGACCAGTAGTCGCCCTCGCGACGCAAGCTGGCCGTGGTAGGGCCCGCGTGGGTCGCCGCTTCCTGGGCCTCGTTTCGGTCCTTGCCCGCGAGCAGCGCCTCGCTGGCCTCGTGATCCAGCGTGGCTCCCAGGTGGGAAAAGATCCCACAGGCAGCCTCGAACTCCAGCTTCGCCCCCAGTTCGTCGCCATCGGCGCCCAGGGCTCTTCCGAGCAGCATGCCTGCTGTCGCCAGCTCGTGGGGGGCATCGAGCTCGGCCCAGCGAGCGCGAGCTCCGTGCAGTCGATCGATGGCGGATGCAAGGTCGCCTCGAGCCAGCGCGAGTTCACCCTGCGCTTGCTCGCAGGCTGCGAGGTCCCAGGGGAGCGAGTCGCCCTCGGCCAGGGCGACCAGGTCCTCCAGTGCCGTGGCAGCTGTTTCCAGTTGGCCGGCGGCGATCGCGATGGTGACGCGGGCTCGCAGCAGTCCGCAACGATCTCCGCAGAGCAGGGTCGGGATTCGGCTTCCGCAGAAGCGCTCGATAGCCCGGCTCGCTGCCGCTGCGTCGCCCTGCGCCAGCATCACCAGTGCCAGGCCTGGCTGGGGGTCCCAGCCAGCGCCCAGGGCGAGGCCGTAGGCTTCGAAGGCGCCCTTCAGATGACCTCGTCGACGCCGGATCTCGCCGAGCTCCGTGTAGGCCATGGCGGTCCAGCGCGGGATCGAGGAGGCCAGCAGTGAGACCGCTTCCATGGCTTCGGACTCGGCCGCCGCGAGCTCACCCCTGATGCGTAGGACCTCCGCACGATGCACGCGACACAGGCCCGGGAAGTAGGAGACCTGGACCCGCGCCACCCAGCGGCTGGCCGAGTGAGTCCATTGTTCAGCTCGGTCCCATTCTCCCCGAGCCCGGCAGGCGAAGATCGCATTGCAGTAGACGAGGCCGGTCTCGAGCACGCCGATCTCACCACCGAGCGCCAAAGCGGTGGCACGATCCAGCATCTCGAGCGCCTGGGTCGAGCGACCGCGAGCGGTCGCCACATGACCGAGGTCGATCAGCGCCAGCGCCTCGACGTTGCGATCGCCGAAGCGCTGGGCGATCTCGAGGGCGTGTTGGGCGTGCTGCTCATGGCCGTCGATGTCGCCGGCCTCCCCACGTGCTCTCCCCGCGAACCAGGCGTGTAGACCGTGCTCGGGGCCTTCGGGGAGGGCTGTGATCAGTTCACCCGCGCGCCGCCACCAGCTCGCCGCCGGGGACGACTGACAGGCATCCATGTGCGTGTAGCAGAGACTCAGGGCCGTGCGGGCGGCCCCCCGCGAGTCGTTGGCGTAGGCGTGGTGGGCGCGCTCGAAGAGTTCTACGACACGCTCGTGATTCCCGACCCAGCGGGCGCACTCGGCCAGAAGTTCGAGCGCCTCGGCGTCGAGTTCTCCGCGGGTGTCCGCCACGCACAGGAGATCGTAGGCCGCTTGCCAGTTGCAGCGCTCGCCGAGCGCCCGCGCCCTTGCCACCGATTCCTCGGGAGTGTCTTCGTCGCCCGGTGCCATGATCCTCTTCGCAGCTCAATCCAGATCGGAGGGTGCGCAGGATAGCGACTCGAGTCCGGGTGCCGAAATCGGCGATCGGTGATCAGCGATCGGGTGGTAGAGAGGGCGAATCCGAGGCCCTTCCGAGCGCCCCAGCACGGCTCTCCACCCCGCGCTCTACTCTGTCCAGGGCTCGCCGGCTCGAGGGCTCTCGAAGGTCCGTTCGAGCCATGCGATCAGCGCGGCCCCCGGTCGGCGCGCCATGCGCAGCAGGAGGTTGTGTTCCGGGTCGTGCGGAATCAATCCGAAGAAGAGCACGTTGACGAGGGTGCACAGGATCCCGCCCAACAGGAAGACCCAGCTCAGATGCGACACGGCGACCGGTTGCACGATCGCGGGCCAGGCGGGCAGGTAGGAGACCTCGAAGGCGTTCGCGAGGCTCGCCGGGACGGGGTCGTCCGTCAGCTCGAAGGTGTGCGTCGCGCCCTGGCTCGTCTGGAACACCACCGTGTGGACGGTTCCGTCGTAGGGAAAGCTGGCGTACTGGACGACCTTGCTGCTGGCGATCTGGGCCGTCGCCGTCTCTCCGAACATCGAGAGCAGCGCGGCGCGCGGGAAGCCGGAGAGCCAGAAGCAGCTGACCCACATGAAACCCATCGTCGCGAGGACCAGCATCCATGTCAGCCCGGTCGCGAGCCGCTCCCTCCAGGGCGCTCGCTGTCCAGGGAGCCTCATCGGAGTCTCGGACATTCGAGGCTTGTCGTCCGGGTACTTCTGCGTCCTTGAGGCGGAGCGTGGATTCCTGGCCCGCGTCCGCTGAACGAGTCCGTCGCAAGGCTCGCGGGCCGGCCAGACGCGCCCGGATCACTGGCTGGACGGCCGAGTCCGGTCGCTGGCTCAGACCACGGTCCCGAACAGCGCTCCGATTCCCGCGGTCAGGGCCATCGCGAGTGCGCCCCAGAACGTGACCCGCGCCGCGGCCCTCGAGACGGGTGCACCGCCGACGTGTGCGCTCGCTCCTCCCAGGGTTGCGAGGAAGACGAGGGAGGTCCCCGCGACGCCGGGGATGCCGACGGACATCGGGACCAGGGCGTACACGGCCAGGGGCAACGCCGCCCCGAGCGCGAAGGTTCCGGCGGAGGAGAGAGCGGCCTGGACCGGGCGGGCGCCCAGGGCGTCCGAGATCCCGAGCTCGTCGCGCGCATGAGCCGCGAGCGCGTCGTGGCTCATGAGCTGCTCGGCCACTCTTCGAGCCAGGTCCGGATCGAGGCCGCGCTGGACGTAGATTCCGGCGAGCTCGGCGTGCTCGTGTTCTGGGTCGGCCTCGAGTTCCAGGCGCTCCCGCTCGAGGTCGGCCCGCTCCGTGTCGGCCTGCGAGCTGACCGATACGTATTCACCGGCGGCCATGGACATCGCGCCCGCCACGAGGCCGGCGACGCCTGCGGTCAGCACGCCGCCGCGCTCGACCTCGGCCGCTGCGACCCCGATGACGAGACTCGCCGTCGAGACG
Organism: Planctomycetota bacterium; assembly: GCA_021776885.1. Classification (GTDB taxonomy): domain Bacteria; phylum Planctomycetota; class UBA1135; order UBA1135; genus JAJFFA01. The sequence goes on along the minus strand of JAJFFA010000667.1, from coordinate 1,188 downwards.
ATGCCGTCGTTGGCGCCGAGGACTGCAGCCCGGAGCCAGCCGATCCGGTGAGTGCGGTGGAGTTCAGGGTGGCTCATGCGAGGACTCTAGCTGGAGGGGAACCTCCAGACGAGCCAGGCGGCCCCCTGCGAGCACCGTCCAAGAGAGGACCTGGCTTTTCCGGCCGGGTCCACTCGGGTGGGCTCGGAACCTCAGCGGTTGACGACGAAGTGCGCGATCCGGCAGGCGTGGCCCTTGCTGCGCGGGTTCTTCGTGGCGGCGATTCGGAGCTCGAGCTCGTGGGCTGCGCCGTCCAGCTCCGCTTCGAGGACGTAGATCCAGGGCAGGTGCAGGCCGCCGCTCCAGCGCGTGAAGAGGTCCTGTGAGCGCCAGGGTCCCGCGTCGATCCGGTGCTCGATCGTTCCGGCGTCGGGGCCCGCCGCGACCCAGACTCCGACAGCGCGCCCCTCGAAGGAGAACGACAGGCTGTCGCCCGGTTCGGTTCCGACCAACATGGGGACGTCGACGAAGCCTTCGCGCACTCCAGCTCCCTCTTTGTTCGCGCGCGGATCGCAGCGGGAGACGAGCTCGAAGCCCGCGAGGCCTCCGGCCTCCTCGGGGGCCGCGAGCTCCCCGGCGTCATAGCTGAACGGGTCGAGAGGCGCGGGCATGGAGCGGGCCACGCGGGCTCGCCCTGCCGCTCGCGGCTCGTCCCAGGCACGCGAGAGCAGTCGCCGCAGGCTGGCGGCGTAGAGGCGTTGTCCGAAGGGGGAGGGGTGCAGGTTCACGAAGTCCTGCTCCCACGTGAACTGGCCCGCGTCGATGCGCTCCGTGACCTCGCGCGCGAGGTGCAGCGTCGAGACGGCGTAGTGGGCCGCCACGGCCTCGTGCTGTCGAATGACCAGCGGCACCTCGCCGGCGCGGTAACGAGTCATCTTGTCGGGATCGACGAAGTGCAGGAGGACCATGTCGAGCGCGGGGTTCAGCCGGCGCGCATGACGCAGGATGCCCTCGGCACCGCGCGTCATCTCGGTTGCGCTGCGTCCGTTGGTGGAGTCGTTGACCGCAGCCTCCTGGAACAGGAGATCGACCGGACCGCGCCCGAAGACGTCGCGCGCCAGGCGGAAGGCGCCTGGTGTGCTGCCCATCGAGGGCATCCCGGCCGCGACGAAGTCGAACTCGGTCTCGGGGAAGCGCAGGCGCAGGTAG
>JAJFFA010000666.1 GCA_021776885.1 Planctomycetota bacterium | reverse complement strand
CCGAGAGGATCGAGGACGCGGACCTGCGCCGCGCCCTGCGTGCCACGGGCCTGCCCTGGCGCGTGCGCGACCGCGTCGCAGGGATCGAGTACCTGCTGCTGCCCCCGGGCAGCTACCTGCGCGGCGCCGCCGCGGACGATCCCTACGAGCGCGCCAACGAGCGGCCACAGCACGAGGTGCGGCTGACGCGCCCCTTCTACCTCGGGCGCTTCGAGGTCACGAACGCCCAGCTGCGGAAGCTCGTGCCGGGGCACGACAGTGGCGCGTTCCCGCGCGATCCCTCCCTGAGCCTCGACGACGCGGACCAGCCCGCCGTGCAGATCAGCTGGGAAGAGGCGAGCGACTTCGCCGCGCGCCTCGGCGCGCGGCTGCCGAGCGAAGCGGAGTGGGAGTACGCGGCCCGGGCCGGGGCGACGGGCCGCTACCCCTGGGGCAACGATCCGGACGCGGGAAGCGGCTTCGGCAACGGCTTCGGGGCCGCGGTGCGCGCGGCCCTGCCCGAGATGGACTGGGAGGCCTTCGCCTGGGATGACGGCTGGGTGGTGAGCGCGCCCGTGGGCTCCTTCGCGCCCAACCCCTGGGGCTTCCACGACCTCTTCGGCAACGTCTGGGAGTACGTCAGCGACAGCTACGACGCGCAGCTGTACGCGAGCCTCGAGGCGCCTGTCGTGGACCCATTGCACGACGTCGGCGGTGCGCGCACCCTGCGCGGGGGCGGGTTCGGCAACGCCCCGCGCGGATCCGGCCTGCCCTACCGCTACGGCATGCCGGCGGACAGCCGCCACTTCGGAAACGGCTTCCGGCTGGCGCGCTGGCCCTGAGCGCTCGTGCCCCGAGCGCTCGTCGCGCGAGCGCTCGCGGTGGCTCTCTCTATAGTTGGGGCATGCGCTCCTCCGAGCAGGCTGGCGGGTCCCTCGGACCCTACGCGTTTCTCGAGCTCCTGGGCCGCGGCGGCCAGGGGGAGGTCTGGCTCGCGCAGGACACGCGCGTGGGCCGGCGGGTGGCGCTCAAGCTCCTGTCCCAGGCCGGGGAGGAGCGCATGCGGCGCTTCCAGCGCGAGGCCCAGATCACGTCGCGGCTGGACCACCCGGCCCTGTGTCCCGTCTACGAGTCGGGCCTCCAGGCGGGCACCGCCTTCATCGCCAGCCGCTACATCGCCGGCGCGAGCCTGGCCCAGGAGCTGGCGCATGAGCGGCTGCGCGAGCCCGCGCAGGAAGCGAGCCGCGCGACGCGCCTCGAGTGTCGCGTGCGCCAGGTGGCCTGCGCTGCCCGCGGGCTGCACGCCGCCCACGAGGCCGGCGTCGTGCACCGCGACGTCAAGCCGGCGAACATTCTGATCCCGGCACCGGACGAGGCCGTCGTGGTCGACTTCGGGCTGGCGCGGGACGACGAGCACAGCCTGCTCACGGGCTCGCGCGAGCTGCTCGGGACGCCGGCGTACATGTCGCCGGAGCAGCTGGGGCTGGGGGGGGCACGGGTCGACCGGCGCAGTGACGTCTGGTCCCTCGGCGTGACCCTCTTCGAGTGCCTGACCCGGCGTCGTCCCTTCGAGGCGCCGACCCAGCAGGCCCTGATGCGCGCGATCCTCTCGCGCGAGCCCGTGTCCGCCCAGAGCGCGAGCTCCAGCCTGCCCCGCGACCTGCAGGTCATCCTGTCGCGCGCCCTGGCCAAGGAACCCGCACGGCGCTACGCCACGGCGGCGCTCTTCGCGGAGGACCTGGAGGCCTGGCTCGACGGCCGGCCCATCGCCGCGCGCCCCCTGTCGATCCTGGGGCGTCTCGCTCGCTGGTCGCGGCGCGAGCCGGCCTGGGCCGCCCTGGCCCTGGCGCTGCTCGTGCTGCTGCCCGCCCTCGGAGCCCTCGCGACGCGGGCCTTCCTGACCCGCGGCACCGTGCGCGCGGGCCTCGCCGCCGAGCGCGGCGCACGCTACGACCAGCTCCTGGCCGCCGGTTACGCCGACAACTACCACGGCGAGACCGAGAGCGCGCGTGAACTGTTCGAGCGCGCCCTCGGCCAACGGCCCGACGGGGCGGACGCCCTGGTCGGCGCGGTGCTCGCCCTGGAGCGCCTCGGGCGCTACGACGAAGGGCTCCTGTGCGTCGAGCGGCACGCGTCGATCCTGGACGAGTACCCGGAGCTCGGCGTGCTGCGCGTCTCCCTGTGGACCCACACGGGGGAACACATCCGCGCGGCCGAGCTGCAGGCCTCCCTGCCCGCACCGGGCTCGGCGGTCGGGCACTTCCTGGCCTGCTCGACGGCCCACACCCGGGCGATGGCGGGCGATCGCGCCGCCCTGGACGAGGCGCGCCGGGAGGGCTGGCTGGCGATCCTGGCCTCGGAGCGCTCGAAGCTGCACTACTACCGGCTCTACGCCTACACGCTGCTCGACACGGCTCACAGCCTGGAGCGCGCCACGGCCGTGTTCGAGGAGGTCGAGCGCCGCTGGCCGGACGATCCGCGCAACGCGGTGGTGCACGGCCTGGCGCGGCTCGACGACGACCCCGCGACGGCGGCGCTGCT
>JAJFFA010000665.1 GCA_021776885.1 Planctomycetota bacterium | reverse complement strand
CGAGGAGTATCGGCAAAACCTGGAGAGCAGCGTGCGCGACCTGCGCTCACGCAACGAGGAGATCCAGAGCTTCTACCACCTCGTCTCCCATGAGCTGAAGACGCCCTTGACGGCCGCGCGGGAGTTCATCTCGATCGTGCTCGAGGAGATCCAGGGCCCCCTCAACGAGGACCAGAAGGACCTCCTGGCCACCGCCAAGAAGGGCTGCGACCAGATCGAGCGTCACGTCAACGACATGCTTGACGCGAGCCGCCTGGACACCGGCAAGCTGGCCATCGAGCCCGCCTCGTGCTCGATCGAGGAGATGGTTCGGCGCCTCCTGGCGACCTCCGCCAAGAAGGTCAGCGACGCCGGCCTGAGCCTGCTCAGCGAGACGGCCCCGGGCCTGCCCGCGATCTGGGCCGACGAAGAGCGCACGACCCAGGTCCTGACGAACCTGGTCAACAACGCCGTGAAGTTCACCCCCAGCGGCGGCTCGATCACCGTAGGGGCGGCCCTGGACGGCGACAGCCTGGCGGTCGAGGTCTGGGTGCGCGACACGGGCCGGGGCATCGACCCCGACAAGATCGACCGCATCTTCGAGCGCCTCTACCAGGCCTCGGACGAAGACGCCGCCACCCTCGGCGGGCTCGGTCTGGGTCTCAATCTGTGCCGCGAGCTCGTGCGCCTCCAGGGCGGCGAGATCCGCGTCGAGAGCGAGGTCGACCGGGGCAGCACATTCACTTTCAGCGTGCCCGTGGCCCAAGAGGCCGCTTGTTCCTAGCCACGAAGACTCGATCCATGAAGAAAATCCTCATCGTCGAAGACGACCCCGACATCACCCGCGCCCTCACGATCCGCCTCAAGGCGGCGGGCTATGCGGTGTACACCGCCGCGGACGGCCTGCGCGGTGTGAGCGTCGCAGCCCAGGAGAAGCCGGACCTGATGGTGCTCGACATCTCGATGCCCGCGGGCGACGGCTTCACCGTCGCGGAGCGCGTGCGCGAGCTGCCCGACGTGCCCTACGTGCCGACCATCTTCCTGACGGCCAGCAAGCGCCCCGAGTACCGCCAGCGTGCCGAGGAGCTCGGCGCTGTCGCGTTCCTCGAGAAGCCCTACGACGCCAACGAGCTGCTGCTGGCGATCAAGGCCAACCTCGACGCCACCGTCAGCTGAGACGGTGTCCGGCCGGCGGAGTCCGCGGCGGCGACCGTGCCTACCAGCGATGGTAGGCGGGGTGTCCCTCGCGTACCGCGACGAACGTCCCCTTGCAGGTGGCCGTCACCTGCCCCTGTGCCTCGAGCGTGGCCTCGACCAGCGCACGGTCCCCCTCGGCCTCGACGATGCGCGCGCGCAAGCGTAGGGGCCCGTCCATCGGCGTCGGACGCCGCAGCTTGACGTGGAAGTCCGCGGTCACCGTGCAGGGAGGCGTGTCCGCCCCACGCAACCGCATCAGGTGCCAGGCCGCGGCCCAGTTGCTGTGGCAGTCCAGCAGGGCGCCGCAAATGCCCCCGTTGAGCATGCCCGGGAAGGCCTGGTGGTGGGGCTCCGGGGTCCAGTCACAGACGAGCTCGTCCCCCTCGGGCACGCTGCGGATGCGCAGGCCGCGCTCGTTGGCGGGCCCGCAGCCGAAGCAGCGGCCGCTCGGTGAAAAGCGCTCTTGTAGGCTGGCGGTCACCCAGGCACGATGTTCCGCTGGTCCAGGGATTGCAAGGGGCTGCGAGCGCTCATGTTGCAGGCGCGGTCCCGTCGCGAACGGGGCTTCCGGGGAATCGCTTTCCGTGTTCGGTCAAGCGAATCCTCCCGCTTGGCCGACGAGAGTCCACGCCCCAAGAAATGAACCTTTCTTAACCTCGTCCCCCCCTCCCGGCGCTAGCATGAGGGCGGTGGGGACACCCGGTCCAATGGCCCTGCCTACCTCAGCTTCCCTAGATTGTCTGCCTGTCCTGCAGCCTGGATCCGCACCGATGAGACCTTCGTCCGGTCTTGGTCGACCTGATTCCGTGGCTGCGGCCCGAGAAGAGGTCCGTTAATGGTGTTTGGTCTGAAAGGCCGCAAGGGCCCGATCGAGAGGCTCGCCAAGCTCTCGCGTCGCCCCAAACTGCCCCTCGTGGTCGAGCCCCGGGAGCTCGAGCGCATGTTCCAGCGCGAGCGGCTGCGCGTGGACCGGACCGACCGGGTCTTTTCCCTGGTCGTTTTTCTGCCCAGCGAAGGCGAGGTGCGCCCCCTCGACCGCATGACCCGGGCCCTCTACCCGCGCCTGCGGGCCTCGGATATCGCTGGCGAGCTCGACCGGCGCCACCTGGCGGTGCTGATGCCGGAGACCACCGGCAAGAGCGCCTGGGTCTTTGCCGAGGACGCCGTCCGCATCCTCAGCGAGGCCGGATTCGCCTACAACTGCGCCGTCTACTCCTACCCCACCGACTGGGGTGAGGTCTCGGGCCCGGGCGGGGTGGACGCCCCCCTGCGCCGCGCTCTGGACGCTGCGGCCAGCGACGGGCCCGCCGCGGGCATGAGTGGCCTGAGCGAGGAAGCACGCCAGGTCGAAGGCCTCGACCACCTTCTCAGCCGCGGTCTGCCGTGGT
>JAJFFA010000664.1 GCA_021776885.1 Planctomycetota bacterium | reverse complement strand
CCCCCTGCCCGCCGAGGAGCAGGCGGACGCCCTGGGCATGCGCGCGTCCCTGCACCACGCCGCGGGTGAGGGCGAGGCCGCCGCACGCCTGGCGCGCCGCGCCCTCTCCCTGGTGAAGAGCTCGAACACCGAGGGCTCCTGGACCACGGCCGAGGCCGAGGTGCGCATCGCCCGCGCCCTGCGCCAGGTGGGGCTCTTCGACGAGGCCGAGGCGCTCTTGCTCGAGAACCACGAGCTGCTCGAGCGCCAGCTCGGCCGCGGGACCATCGAGACCAAGAAGGCCGCCCTCGAGCTGGCCCTGCTCTACGAGACACGCGGCGAGCCCGAGCGCGCGGCCGTGTACCGAGACGCCGTCGAGTGACGGCGCCGCGCCCCTCCTACCCCTGCCTCCGGACCCGATCATGACCGCAGTCCAGCCCGTCCCCAACGGTTTCCACACCGTCACCCCGCACCTGATCCTGAGCGACGCGTCCAGGGCCATCGACTTCTACGTGAAGGCCTTCGGCGCCGACCTGCTCAAGCGCCACGACATCGGCGGCAAGCTGATGCACGCCACCCTGGCCATCGGCGACTCGATGCTGATGCTGGCCGAGGAGTTCCCCGAGCAGGGCCTGCGCAGCCCCGGGTCCGTGGGCGAGACCACGACCACGGTGCACCTCTACGTCGACGACGTCGACACCTGGTACGCGCGCGCCGTCGCCGCCGGGGCCCAGGCGATCATGCCCCCCATGGACGCCTTCTGGGGCGACCGCTACGGCATGCTCATCGACCCCTTCGGCCACCGCTGGTCCATCGCGACGCACATCGAGGACGTCGCGGACGACGACATCCCGGCCCGCGCCGCCGCCGCCTTCGCGGCCCCGGGCGAGGGAGCGTAGTCCCGATGAAGAGCTTCCTCGCGATCCTCGCCGGCCTCATCGCCTGGCCGGCCCTCTTCCTCACCTCGTACCAGGGCCTGATGGCCGTCTTCGCGGAGCACTTCGAGGAGGACGGCGGCCTGTTCTGGGCCCCGCTCTTGATCGGGCTGCTGGCGCTCTCGGTCGTCGTCTCCTACGCCACGGGCTGGATCACGGCCGCGGTCGCCCCCGCCGCCTCGCGGGTCAAGCTGGCCACGATCGTCGGCCTCATCAACCTGGCCTTCGGCATCTTCGCCCAGTCCTCGGGCTGGGAGCTGGCGCCGGTCTGGTACCACCTGCCCTTCCTCGCCCTGCTGCTGCCCGCCCACTGGCTGGGTGGCGTGGCCAAGGCCAAGGGAAGCGCTTCCGGCTGACGGGCTGGAGGTCTCCGGGTTAGGCTCGGAGTATGAAAGCCACCTTCCGCACCGCCCTGGCCCTGCTCCTCTGCACTCCCCTGACCCAGGCCGCGACCTTCGTCGTCGACGACGACGGGGGTCCCGGGGTCGACTTCACCGACCTGCCGGCGGCCATCGCGGCCGCGGCGCGACGGGACCTGATCCTGGTGCGGCCGGGACAGTACTCCGCCTTCGAGCTGCGCGTCGGCTTGACCCTGCTCGGTGAGGCGGGGGTCTTCGTCGGCGCGGGGACGAGGGTGGTCGACCTGCCCGCCGGCGACCTCGCCGTCCTGGCCCTCGTCGACTTCGACGGGCTCGAGGCCGGGCAGTGCGCCGGCACGCTCTTGCTGAGCGAGGTCCGGGTGGGTCGCGGCAGCGCCGCGCCGAGCCTCCTGCTCGACGGCTGCGCCGACGTGCGCGTGCAGCGCTCGCGCGTCGATGCCCGCGGCAGCGACGGGAGCGACGCCCTGCACGTCTTCGCCTCGCGCCTCGAGCTGGTGCAGTCCGAGATCTTCGGCGGGGACGGCATGCCCTCGGCCTGCGGCATGCCCAGCCCCGGGGGCCAGGCCCTGGTCAGCGAGGGCCGCGTGCACGCCGCGCGCTCGCGCTTCTTCGCCGGCCGCGGCGGCGACAGCCAGGCGACCTGCGCCTCGGCCTGCGGCCAGGACGGAGCGGGCTACGGCGGCACGGCCGTCGTCGCCTTCGGCGGTGAGGTGATCTTCGCCGGGGACGCGACCCATGTCTTGCGCGGCGGCGATGGCGGCCTGGGCGAGGTCTGCGACTGCAATGCCTCGTCCGGCCCGGCCCTGTTCGTGTCCGCGGGCGCCATGGGACGCGTCTCGGGTGTGGCCATCCTGTCCGGCGACACGCCCTGCCTGGGCTCGCCCCCCGCCGTCGGCGGCCAGGGCCTGCTGACCGAACCGGCCCCCGACGACGCGACCCTGGAGCTCGAGGGCACCCCCGCTGCCGGCAGCCCCCTGCGCTTCCGCGTCCACGGCCCTCCCGGTGCGACGGCGCGCCTGCGCTTCGGGCGCCGCCCGATCCTGGCCGCGGACGGCAGCGTGATCGAGGCCCTGACCCAGCCCGTGCGCAGCTTCGACCTGGGCCCCCTGCCGAACTCGGGCCAGGCCACGCGCACCCTCGTGCTCCCGGCCAGCTTCCCCGTCGGCTTCAGCTTCTGGGCCCAGGCCGAGGTCGATCTGGCGACGGGGCTCGAGCGCACGAACTCGGTCTGCGCCACCCTGCGCTGACTTTCCGCCCGCCGATCTGCAACGATCGCAGCCCGGCGGCGCCTCTCCTGCATGGCCGCCGAGATCGAAGCCCTCCTGCGCCACGACTCGTGGCTGCGCTCCCTGGCCCATGGACTCCTGCACGACCCCGGCGGCGCGGAGGACGTCGTGCAAGAGACCTGGCTCGCGGCCCTGCAGCGCCCGCCGCGGGCCGCGGACGACCCCGGGCGCCGGGCCTGGCTGGCCCGCGCCGCGCGCAGCCTGGCGCGCACCCGCACGCGCTCCGAAGCGCGCCGCCGCGAGCGCGAGCGCAGCAGCGCGCGCAGCGAGGGCAGTCCCGACGCGACCCAGGCCCTCGAGCGCGTGCAGCTGCAGCGCAGCCTGGCGACGGCCGTCCTGGCCCTCGACTCGCCCGAGCGCGAGATCGTCGTTCTGCGCTACTTCGAAGGCGTCCCGCCGCGGGACATCGCGCCGCGGGTCGGGCTCTCGGCCAACGCGGTGCGCACGCGCCTCTCGCGCGCCCTCGGCGTCCTGCGCGCGCGCCTCGACCAGCGCTTCGGTGACGCTCGCCCGGCGCTGCTGCTGGGACTCGAGCGCCTGGCCCGGGAGCCCCGGGGCGCGGCGCGCCTGCTCCCTGTCGCCGCCACGGCGGGGGCGGCGGCCGTGCTGCTCGGACTGGAACTCTGGAGCATGGCGCAGGACGGGGAGCCCCTCGACGCCGGTCGCCCCGACGCCCTGCCCGTCACGGTCGCCAGCCTCGCGCCGGTCGAGTCCCCCTCGAGCCCGCCCCTCGAAGGGCCCGACGCCCTCGAGCCGAGCGCGGGCGAGGCGCGCGCCGAGCCGCAGCCCGCGGCCCCCGCGGATTCCACCGGCGCTCCGAGCGCGCGCTTCCTCGCGCGCTTCGTCGACGCCGCCGGCAGGCCCGTCGCGGGGGTCGAGCTCGTGGCCCTGCCCTCGGTCGGGCCGCTCTTCGGCGGGCGCTTCCTGCCCGGCGCCGTGCTCGACGCCGTGTCGCAGGCGAGCCCCGTCTCCGCACGGCCGCGGGATCCCCTCGCGCGCAGCGACGCCGAAGGACGCCTGGCCCTCGAGCTGGTCTGGGACGCGCCCGACGGCCCGGGCGAGGATTCGGTCGAGCGCCTCGTCGGGCTGACCCTCGAGGCCCACGCGGCGGGGCTCGTGCGGCGCCAGGTCGACGTGCGCACGGCCGAGCTGTTCGACGGCGAGCTCGTCTTCCTGGGCGAGCTCGAGCTCTTGCCCGGGGGCGCCCTGACGGGGCTCGTCTTCGAGGCGGACGGCAGGCCGGCCGCGGGCGTCAGTGTGGTCGCCGCGCGCTTGATGGAGGGCGACCCGCGACCCGACGAGTCCCTGCGCATCAGCGGTCGCGAGTGGCCCATGCTGGGCGACGGCATCCGTCCGCGCACGAGCACGGACGCGGGCGGGCGCTACACCCTCGAGGGGCTGCCGAGCGGGCACGTGACGGTCTTCGCACGCCGCCCCACGAGCCTGGCCGCCTTCGAGGGTCCCCTGGCGGTCCACGCCGGGCGCAGCGCCCGGGTGCCGGACCTGACCCTGGCGGCGCCCGAGCCGCGGCAGCTGATCCGCGGCCGCATCCTCGACCCCGGGGGTGCGCCCGTCGCGGGGGTCGTGGCGCGCCTGCTCTCCCTGGACGAGAACAGCTCGTACAGCGCCAGCCGCACCCAAAGCGACGCCCGCGGCGAGTTCAGCCTCCTGGCCCAGCCGGGCACGTCGTACACCCTGCACCTGCGCGATCCCGAGTGGCGTTGGCCGGACCTGCGCGAGAAGCCCGTGGCCGCGGGGGCAGCGGGCCTCGAGTTCAGCTTCAGCGAAGTGCACTGGCTGGAGGTCACGGCGCGCGACGCCGAGGGCCACGTCCTTCCCGCGCTGACGACCCTCTTGCTGACCCCCGAGGGGGAGCGCATCACGGACCACAACAGGCCGATGAGATCCGGGGAGTCCGGGGACGCTGGGGCCGAGGGCGTGCTCGTGCCGGTCCTGGGCCAGGCCTTCGCTTTGCGCCTGGGCGCCCACGGCTTCCTGCCCCAGACCCTGGGCCCCTTCGAACCCGATGACCTGCCGCCGCGGGTCGAGGCGACCCTCGAGCGCTGCTTCGGCATCGCCGGTCGCGTCCTCGCGGCGGGCCGTCCGGTCGAGGGGGCGCGGGTGCATGCCCACACGCCGCCGTCCACGGGGCGTGCCGAGCAAGAGGCCGGCTTCCACACCTTCGTGCAGCCGAACAGCCGCGACCTCTCGCGCGACGCGCAACTGCAGCTGCGGGCCAGCAGTGGTGCGGACGGGCGCTTCCTCCTGCCCTGCCCCGAGCCCGCACGCCTGCGCCTGCACGTCGAGGCCGCGGGGCACGCGCGGGCGCAGACCGACTTCATCGTCTTCGACGCGCAGGCGGACGTCGGGGGTGTCGAGATCGCCCTGGCCCTGCCGAGCGTGATCGAGGGGCGCGTGCTCTTGCCCGCGGGGACCGACCCCATGGGCACCACCCTCGGCGCCGGTTGCGGGGACGGGCACGTGCGCTTCACCCGCGCCGACGGAGAGGGTCGCTATCGCTTCGAGGGCCTGGCCGCCGGGGGCTGGCAGGTGCGCCGGGTCGACCCGGGCGACGTGACCTTCGTGCGCGACGGGCGCTACTGGGA
>JAJFFA010000663.1 GCA_021776885.1 Planctomycetota bacterium | reverse complement strand
GCGCTCCACGACGTGCCGTCGAAGCGTGCGATGTTGCGCGCCGGCGTGCCGAGCACGCCGCTGAACTCGCCCGCGATCACGAGCTCGCCGCCGTACTCGGCGATGGCGCGTACGGTGCCGTAGGGCGAGATCGAGGGAACGGGCTGCCACGCCTGACCGTCGTAGCGCGCCAGGCTGCCGAAGAACTCGCCTTCGCCCTGCAGGCCCTCGCCGCCGGCGTAGAACTCGCCGTTCCAGCGGCCCAGGCCGAACACGCGTCCGACCAGGCCCGGCGCGTCGAACTCGCTGGACCAGGACCCGCTCCCGGCGACGGCGCTGGCGCTGAGGAGGGAGAGGGAGAGCGCGGCCAGGCCGCGGCGGAGACTGGTGCTGTGAATCATCGTTGCTTTTCTACGGCAGGAAGGTGACGGCCAAGCCGTCGCTGAGGTTGAAGCCCGCGGCGGAGCCGTCGCGGAAGAAGAGCTGGAAGTAGCGGGTGACGCCCGCGACGATCGCTCCGGCCCCGCTCGAAGCCGGAGGCTGCGTGAAGTCGACGCGACGCTGGGCCAGGCCGCCCACGCTGGTCTGCACGGGCGGGTTCAAGCGCCGGGTCGTGCCCGCGGCACAGCGGAAGCCCGGACCGAAGGGCACGTCGACCGCGGCGGTGCCGTAGAAGAAGAGCCCGGGGCGACCACCGGCCGCACCGTCGGCGATCAGGGTGAAATCGTTGGCGGATACACGGAGCGAACCCGCGTGTCCGATGCGCGCCGAGCCGCCATCTGAGTGCACGCCGGCACGGCAGTACGCGTTCGGGTCGGGCGCGCTCGCCACGTCGAGGGCGTAGAGCCACGAGGGTCCGTTGCCAGCGACGACGTTCACGCCCACGAAAGCCGTGTCCCCTGCGACCGAGAAGCGCGGGCGCGAACCGGGAATCAGGCGCCCGCCGCCGCTGAAGGGCAGCTCGAGTTCGAACAGCGACGCGCCATCCGCAACGTCGAAGGCCTCGATCACACCGGCCTGGCCGAATCCGCGCGAACCACCGATGACGAGCCGCGTGCCCGCGGGGTCGACCACGGGGCCGTGGAGAACGCTCTGGGACGGGGTCGGCGAGTCAAAGCTGTTGTCGTCAAGGATCGCCCAGCGCAGGTTTCCGGCGCTGTCCAGGGCAGTGACCGTGGAGCCGTTGCGTACGAAGAACACGTCACCGTTCGGCCCGTGATCCGGGGACGAGAGGGTGCTGGTCGGAATGGGCGAGTACGTCCAGACGATCGAGCCGCTGGTATCGAAGCCGCGCATGCGGTTCGCGCCCGCGTTCGTGTCCGCCACGACCGGGTTGCCGTTCGGCCCCATCGAGACCTGGCGCTGCACGGCGCCGACGTCGCGCGTGAAGCCTCCTTGCCCGTCGAGACCGCGCGACTCGAAGAAGCCCGAGAGGCAGAAGTAGAGCCGGCCGGGCGCACCGAACACGATGTCCTGGCCGAACTGGCCCTGCTCCGCGAAGCCGGGCTCGTTCCAGACCACCTGGCCGGAGGGCGAGAGCGCGACGGCGCCCAGCCCGGTGAAGTCGGTCACGGCGTAGATCTTTCCGTCGGGACCGACGTTCGGTCCCGCGAGCATCCCTTGGCTCGCAGGATCGCTGATGGACCAGCGCTCACTGCCGTCGGGATTGACCGCGAAGATCCGGACCCCTGCACCGAGGGGGTCCGAGGCCACGTAGAGCGTGCCATCCGCCGCGATCGCAACGGGACCCTCGGCGCCCTGGCCCTGGGTGTCGAAGATCCAACGCAGGGCGCCGTCGGCGTCGAGGGCGTAGAGCAGCCCTGCCGTGTCGTTCACGTAGACGCTACCGTCGGGCGCGACGGCCGGGCGGTGGCGCACGCCGCCTTCGATCGGAACGCGCCAGCGCACGCGACCGAAGCTCGGACGCGCGCTCACCTCCAAGGGCAGCGCGTTGCTCTGGGAGCCGCCGTCCACGACCACGACGTCCACCGGACCGAAGGGTGCCGCTTCGGGAACGCGGATCGAGATCGTCGCGTCGCTCCAGGAGGCGACCGGCGCGGACAGTCCGGCGACGCGCACCTGGCGCGTGCCCTGGGCCGGGCCGAAGCCCGCTCCCGAGAGCACGACCCGACCGCCACGGGGTCGAGCGCTGTCAGAGAGGGAGTCGAGTTGCTGTGCGGCCTGCGCGGCCGGCGCGAAAAGGAGTACCAAGAGGGCGATGTACTGGGAGCTCATGGGGTTGGCTTGGGGGGTCCGGGTGTGGGCCGTCACGACGGGGTGACGGCTGTCCGCGTTCCGAGCAACTCGCGTGCCATCTACGACACCCTGTCGGAGGGCGGACAGGCGCGTCGGCCGTCCAGAATCCGGACAGCCCGCCACCAAACGCACGATCGCGATGAGCTGGCCGAGGGAGCGTTCCCTCCCCGTTTGGCGCATGGCACGAAACCGTCGCTCAGGCAGTGAACCGCGTGCTGCCCTCTGGTTTCCGTGCGCCAGGGGGTGCTCACGCTCCCTGCTCACGAAAACAGGTGCCAGCCCACGTTGGTAGGGCAGGACGCCTCTTCATCCACCCACCCCCCGGGCGGGACCGCGCGTTGCAAGACGATCCAAGAGTCCGTGCCAGGAGGGCCAGGAGGTGATCAGAGTGTCACAGTGGGCAGAGATTCGCCATATGCACCTCGCGGATGGGGTGCCGAAGAAGGAGCTCGCACGTCGGCTCGGTCTGGACGTGAAGACGGTGCGGAGAGCCGCGCGTCGGACCCAGGCCGCGGAGCGTCGGGAGAGCCCGAAGCGGGGCCAGGATCTCGACCGCTGGCGTACGAAGATCGAGGAGTGGCTCGCCAGCGAGCCGCGGATCAGCGCGAAGCGCATCGCCACGCTGCTGGAGCCGGAGACCGGCCCGCTGGCGGGGCGCACGGTACGGCGCTACGTCGCGAGGCTTCGCGCCGGAAAGCCGGAGGACGCCTTCGTGCACCGGACGCACCACCTGGTGGCGACGCTGCCGGCGAGCAACTCCTACTTCGCGAAGGCGTACCCG
>JAJFFA010000662.1 GCA_021776885.1 Planctomycetota bacterium | reverse complement strand
CTGGCGCTCGCGGGTGGTCGGGTCGTGGTTGGCGAAGAACACGTCGAGCAGCTCGGCGAACTCCACCCGCGCGGGGTCGAAGCGCACGCGCACGCTCTCGGCGTGACCGGTCGTGCCGCTGCAGACCTGCTTGTAGGTCGGAGCGTCCAGGGTCCCGCCCTGGTAGCCGGAGGCGGCGTCCATGACCCCGGGGATCTGGCTGAAGACGTCCTCGACGCCCCAGAAGCAGCCGCCGGCGAAGTAGGCCGTCTGGGCCTCGACGGGGCGCGACTCGGGGGGCAGGGGCTGGCCCTCGGGGATGAAGCGCAGGGACGCGGCGTTGATGCAGTAGCGCAGGCCCGTCGGCTTGGGCCCGTCGCGGAAGACGTGACCCAGGTGGGCACCCGAGCGCGCGTCGAGCAACTCGACGCGGCGCATGCCCAGGGTCTCGTCCGGGCGCTCGATGATGTGGGCCGGGTCGAAGGGGGCGAAGTAGGAGGGCCAGCCCGTGCCCGACTCGAACTTGTGCTCACTCTTGAACAGGGGCAGGCCACCGACGACCGAGACGTAGACGCCGGGGCGCTTCTCGTTCAAACAGTAGCCTGTGCCCGCGCGCTCGGTCCCCGCCTGCTGGGTGATGCGCACCTGGTCGGGGGTCAGGGTCTCGACGATGGCGGCGATGCGCTCCGGGGCGAGAGGCGTCACGTCGTAGCCGGCCTTGGAGTAGCGCGGCGTGGACGGGTCGAGCTCGAGGGGCGCGTGCTCGCCCTCCTGGAAGGCGAAGGCCAGGCCGGCGAGGGCCAGGACGGACAGGCTGAAGGTGCTGATAGCGGTCATGAGGATGGTTACGCAGGTCGGGGGTCTTCCGTGACCTTCGTCTCCATGGGGGACCCGGGACGAGGGCCAGAGCCAATCCATGGTAAGGGCCCGCCCGCGCGAGTCACGCGGCCCCCCGGAACCCTGTCCGGGCGGGGGCCCAGGGCGTGCGACGGCTGGTGTGTGACCCTGCGGCAGGGCTCATCACGGGGCATCGCGGGTCACCGGCAAGGCGGGGACGGGCGAGGGGCCCGCGACCTTCCGGTCACGGACCCCTGCCCCTCGGCCGCAAGGCACGAACGGAGGCCTAGTTGCAGTCGCAGATGACGCCCTGGCTGTTGTTGATGCCGTCGGCGACCTCGTTGGCGCCGCCCAGGTCTCCCGAGGGGAGCTGGTCACGGACCCAGTCCGTGGCCTCGTCGACGGTCGAGCCGACCGTCGCGGTGTCGTACACGGCCGGGTCGAGCAGCTCGCTGCCCGAGAAGCCCGCCTGGTAGGACATGTTTGCCGACAGGTCGCCGCTCGCCAGGTTCAGGAGCAGTGCGGCGTACTGGCGTCCGGCGCGGTCCTCGGCGCCGGCATTGCCCTTGGCATTGAGGACGGTGACCAGGTGACCGCGGTCACTGAAGTAGCCGTCCGAGTCGGCCACTGCCGCGTCGGCCAGGGTCTCCGCTTCGGCGCTGGTGAACTTCTGCGAGTTGCCCGGCCCGCCGAACTGCTTGCGCCAGAAGCCCATGCTGCGACCCATGCAGGCGACCCCACCGCTCGGCTGCGCGGGGGGGACGCTGACCGAGATGCTGTCCGCGGCCTGCTGGACTCCGTCGACGTAGTAGCGCGCGATGATCGTGTAGATCCCCTCGGTGCGGTCGAAGTCGACGCCGAGGTTCCAGGGCGAGGTGCCCGTGGCCGTGGTCTCGGGCGAGGGACTCGGTCCTTGGACCTCGAGCGTGACGGACTCGGTGCCCGCCGGGGCATCGGTGAACGAGGTGCCGCTGACGTCGACCACGGCGCGCGGCAGCGTGTCGGCGTCGCGCGGGTTCGTGATCAGCACGTCGTACTCGAAGGTCTGGATCGACTCGATGCGAAAGGTGCTCGAGTGCGTCGCGGCCGCCACGCCGTCGAGGAGCAGGGTCGCGTCGAGGGTGTGCACCCCGTCGGCGAGGGTCGTGGCGTCGATGCTCGAGGACCAGGCATAGCTCGGGCTGGTACCCGAGAGGGTCGTCGCCTGGGGCGTGCCAGCGTCGAGGGAGAGCTCGACCACGGCGGTCGGCGGAGTGCTCGCCTGGGGGCGGTTCACGGTGTAGGGCCGGGCATACATGACGCTCGAGAGGACGGTGTTCAACGCGGGCTCGTCGCTGCCGGCCGGGCTGGGCGCCACGTCGACGATGCCGGACTGGAAGCTCGAGAAGAACACGTTGTGGACCGGGGAGCCCGCGGGCGGGTTGCCGAGGTTCGCGTAGGGGATGAAGAAGCTGACGTCGTCCCCACTGACGGCCGCGCTGGTCGCCACGGAGGTCGCGGGCGTTGCCGTACCGGGCGTCGCGCTCCCGGCGCTGACGGTCACGTTCGTGAAGTGGTTGACGCCGTTCACGTTCTGGGTGACGCGCAGGCTGCTCCCCACGGGGGACTGGTCGGCGAAGTCGCGCAAGCGCACGCGGTAGGTGAAGCCGCCGTTCTCTTCGGTCACCGCGCCCTGCACGATGTCGACGGCGCCGAGCAGTTGAGTGTCGATGCGGTCGTCGACCAGCACCTGCTCGAGCGGGGGGTCGTTGGGCAGCTGGCCGTCGTTGGCGCTGCCGGAGACCGGGATCGTGCCCACGGGCTCGAAGACCTGGCCCTGCGCCGGGTCGTTGATCCGAACGCTGCGGGTGCCGTCGCCGCCGGAGCCGCCTCCGACCTTGTCCGCGCCGAGCAGCTCGAGTGTGGCGCGCATGTCCAGCAGGCCAGCGCCCTTGTCGAAGGACGTGGTGTTGCCTGTGTTCTGGGCGTCGGGGGCGTAGGCAGCGCCCGCCGTGAACTTGTAGGCACCGTCCTGGAGCACGTCCTCGACCTGGGCCGGGGTCAGGTTCGGGAAGGCCTGGAGCAGCAGGGCCACGCCGCCGGCGACGTGCGGGCAAGCCATCGAGGTGCCGCCGATCGTGCCGTAGTTGGGCTGCCAGTTGGGCTCGCCGCTGCTGCACACGGGCTGCACGCCCTGGAAGCAGGTGGAGGTGATCGTCGAGCCGGGCGCCGAGATGTCCGGCCAGGTGAACTGCACGCTCTGGTTGCCGCGGCTCGAGGAGGCGGCGAGGATGTTGTCGCGGTTGCCCGTGTTCGCGTCGTTGTAGTTGGCGACGCAGATCACGCCGGGGGTCTCGATGTCGCAGTACGAGGAGGTCGAGTCGATGGC
>JAJFFA010000661.1 GCA_021776885.1 Planctomycetota bacterium | reverse complement strand
GCTCCCCCGGCCCTCCAGCTCGGCTCGAGCGGCCCCATGGGGGTGCCCGCGCGGCGTGTGCCGCGCGGCGTGACGGACGTGGTGGCCGTGCTGCGCGTGGAACACGAGCGCGAGGGACCCTTCACCCGCGAGGGGCGTGATCGCCTGCGCCAGCTCGGTGTCGGGCTGGCCCCGGCCGTCGTGGCGGTGCTCGGGGGCGCCGGGCTGGACGAGCCCGTCGAGGGCTCTGCTTTGGGCGCAGGGAGCTTTGGCCAGGCGTCGATCCTGGGCGAGGAGGCGCGGCGCGTGCTGCTCGACACCCTGCGCTCCTGGCCCTCGCGGCTGGTCGCGGAGTCGGTGGTCGCCGAGGTCCCGGAGCAGGCCGACCTGGTCGAGCGCATGCACATCGTGCGCGTCCTGGGGGAGGTCGGCTCGAGCGAGAGCCTCTCCGCCATGCTCGGCCTCCTGGCGCAGGTCGACCCGATGCAGGTCGAGCGGCCGTACATCACGGTGCGTCTCGAGCGCGCCCTGAACTCCATTCTCGAGCGAGATTCCCGGGCGTCGGGCCAGCTCATGCGCCTGCTGCCCGAGCTGGGTGGCGCCCTCAGGTACCCGATCGCGCGGGTGGCGGGGAGCCGCGGCGCGGCCGACTCGGCGCTCCTGCTGGAGGACCTGATGGGCTTCGAGCGCGACCTGGACCTCGAGGTGCTGAGCGTGATCGGACCCTTCGATCCGCGCCAGGAGGCCCTGGCCCGGGGCTCCTGCGCGCGCTGGGTGCGCGGCTTCCTCGACTCGGAGGACGGGGACCTGCGTCGCCAGGCGGCGAGCGCGATCGGTCGCATCGGCGACACCGAGGCCTTCCCGGCCCTGATCACCCTGCTGAAGGACGAGAACCCGCGGGTCGTCAGGTCCGCCCTCTGGTCCCTGCAGGCGCTGAGCGGCATGGCCTGGGACGGGGACGAGCTGCGCTGGCGCCGCTACCTGGCCGAGATGGAGCGCGGACTCGGGTCGGCGAGCACGCAGCTCGCCCGGGCCCTGGCGCGGCGCGACGGCCCCGTGGCCTACGCCGCGATCCAGGAGCTCTCACGCAACCAGGTGCACCGCACCGACGCAGCCCTGGCGCTGGTGGAGGTGCTCTACGCGGGCGACGCAGGCCTCGTGGTGGCGGCCTGCCTGGCCCTGGGGCGGCTCAAGGACCCGAGCGTCATCGCGGACCTCGTCGAAGCCCTCTTCGACCCACGCAGCGAGGTGCGCAGCGGCGCGCACCAGGCCCTGCTCGAGCTCACCGGCGAAGAACTCCCCGCGCGCGGGGAGACCTGGCGCGACTGGCTCGCCGGATAGCTGCCGCCTCCCGCAGGCCTCAGAGCTTGGCCTGCAGACGGGCGTCCTTCTCCATCACCTTGGCCTCTTGACCCTCGCGGAACGCGCGCACGCGCGCCGCGAGACCCGCGTCCGAGAGGGCCAGGATGCGCGCGGCCATGAGGGCTGCGTTCATCGGTCCGCCGCCCCCGGCGGCCACGGCAGCGACGGGCACGCCACCCGGCATCTGCACCGTCGAGAGCAGTGCGTCGAGCCCGCCCAGGGGCGGGTTGTCCATCGGGATGCCGAGCACGGGCAGGTCCGTGTGGGCCGCGACCACGCCGGCCAGGTGCGCGGCACCGCCGGCAGCGCAGATGAAGACCCCGACGTTGCGCTGCGCGGCGCTCTCGACGAACTCGACCAGGGCCTTGGGCGTGCGGTGCGCCGAGAGCACGCGCGCCTCACACTCGATCTCGAGGCCGCGCAGGGTCGCGATGCAGGACTCCAGGCGGGAGTAGTCGGAGTCCGAACCCATCAGCACGGAGACCTTCACGAGGCCACCCCCACCGGCGCCTTGCCGGTGATCTTCTCGCAGATCTCGAGGTAGCGCGCGCCCACCCGGGCCAGCACGGCGGGGTCGAGATCCGGCGCCGGAGCGCTCTTGTTCCAGTCGAGGGTCTCGAGGTAGTCGCGCAGGATCTGCTTGTCGAAGCTCGGCGGGCTGATCCCGGGTCGGTAGTCCTCCTCGGCCCAGAAGCGCGAGCTGTCGGGGGTCAGGGCCTCGTCGATCAGGGTCAGTTCACCGTTCACACGGCCCAGCTCGAACTTGGTGTCGGCCAGGCGGATACCCAGCTCGGCCAGGACGCGTGTGCCCTCGGCGAAGAGCGCCAGGCTGACGCGCTCGGCCGCAGCGAAGTGCTCGGCTCCGACCAACTCGCGTGCCTCATCCGGGGTCAGCGGGCGGTCGTGGACCTCCTCCTTGGTCGTGGGGGTCAGGATCGGCTGGGGCAGGGCGCTGGCCAGCTCCAGGCCGGCGGGCAGAGCGATGCCGCAGACCGTTCCGGACTGCTGGTACTCCTTCCAGCCCGAGCCGGCGATGTAGCCGCGCACGACCCACTCGACCGGGTCGGGCTTGGCCTTCTTGACCACCATGACGCGCCCGCGCAGGCGCTCGCGCCACTCGCCGTCGAGGCCATCGACCGTGTCGATGTCGGTGCTGACCAGGTGGTTGGGCACGATGTCCTGGGTGCACCCGAACCAGTGCGCCGCGATGGCGGTCAGGACCTGGCCCTTGTGGGGGATGCCCTCGCGCATGACGACGTCGAAGGCCGAGACGCGGTCGGTGGTGACGAAGAGCAGGTGATCGCCATCCAGGGCGTAGATGTCGCGCACCTTGCCGGAGGCGACCTGCTCGAGTCCGGGGGGAGCGGCCTCGCGGCCGAGGTAGACGTGATCGTTGCTTTGGTGGGGGGCCATGGGGGGAGTATTGCGGCTCGATGGGCGGGGCACAATCCATGGCATGCCCCGGCTGGATGTTCAGGAATTGTTGCGGTTCTGTACTTCGGGCTCAAGAAGGCACTGTCCCCTGTACGAAATTGCACTACGAGGAGCGGTGCCGTGCAGGCGCCCTTGGCTTGCCCCGCAGACCCACACACCAGCACCACGGAAGCACGGGCGTCACGTTGACCGAGGTGACCCTCGGACTCGCGGTGCTCGTCTTCGGTGCCCTGGGGCTGGTCTCCTCGATCGTCTCGAGCCTGCGCTTGGGGGAGGGGCAGCGCGAGGAGGCGCTGGCCACGGAGGCCGCGCGAGCGCAGCTCGAGCTCCTCTCCGGCGAGCCCTTCGAGACCCTCTTCACGCGCTTCAACGACGAGCCCGCGGACGACCCGGGGCTGCCCGGCAGCGCGCCGGGGGCGAGCTTTCCGGTCGCCGGACTCGACGCCCGGGCGGACGACGCCGACGGCCTGAGCGGACGCATCGTCTTCCCCGTGGGCAACGTGCGCGGGGTGCTGCGCGAGGACCTCGTCGACAACGCCCTGGGCATGCCCATGGACCTGAACCTCGACGGCGTCACGGACGCGGCCAACCACGCGGACGACTACGAGGTGCTGCCGGTCCTGGTGCGCGTCGCCTGGCGCGGAGCCGGGGGCAACGGATCGATCGCCATGACCACCTGGTTGAGGGCGCGATGACGGCGCGCCGCCCCCACAGCACGGCGCGCGCGGGCTTCAGCCTGCTCGAGGTCATGGTCTCGACCACGATCCTCTTGATGGTGTTCGGCGGTGTGTTGACGGTCTCGACGCGCAGCCGCGACGCGTTCCAGCGCAGCGTGGCCAACGCCGAAGTGCTCAGCCTGAGCCGCGGGGCCCTCGACCGCATCGCGGGCGAGCTCGTCGCCGCACGGGTCGACAACCTGGTGCCCGCCGTGACCACGGCCCTGGGGAGCTCGTCGATCGAGTTCGACGTGGCTCAGGACTGGGTCGCCGGAGCTGCGCAGTGGGGACGCGTCCGGATCTCGTGGGTGCGCTCGCCCGCCGAGCTCGACAACGGCATCGACGATGACGGCAACGGGCTGATCGACGAAGGCGACGTCGTGCGCGTCAGCGACCCGGGGGGGCCGGACGAGCAGAGCGTCGTCCTGGTGCGCGGCGTCTCGGAGCTCTTTCCGGGGGAGCAGAGCAACCTGGCGGACGACAACGACAACGGCCTGGTCGACGAGGCCGGCCTGTGCTTCACGGTGGACGGGCGCACGGTGGGCCTGCGCCTCTCGGTGGAGCGCCTCGGCCCCGACGGCAGGCTCCTGGCGCGCAGCTTCGAGACCCGCGTGGTCCTGCGCAACGGAGACCTACCGTGAGGACACCGGGTGCTCTACGGCAGCGTGGGTCGGCGCTCTTGCCCGTCGTGATGACGGTGCTGGTGCTGGCGAC
>JAJFFA010000067.1 GCA_021776885.1 Planctomycetota bacterium | reverse complement strand
GTCGAGGCGCTCAACCTCGGGGTCGGGGGCTACGGCACGGACCAGGCTCTGCTGCGCTCCAGGCGGCGCGGCTTCCACGCGGCTCAGGTGGCGACGATGGGCGTGATGCTCAAGAACGTGGCCCGCAACGTGAACCGCCTGCGCACGCTGCTGCACCCCGAGTCCACGGCGATCGCGATCAAGCCGCGCTTCATCCTCTCCGGCGAGGGCCTCGAGCTCTTGCCCCACGGCTTCGCCACGCGTCGTGAGGCCTACGAGGCGGCCCTCGATGGCTCCCTGTACACGCGTCTCGAAGAGCACGAGTACTGGTCGCACGAGGGCCCGTTCCTGCCCTCGTCCATCCTGCGCATGCTGGCGGCGGCACCCGCAGCCGAGCGCCGCAACGCGCTCTTCATGTACGCAGAGACCGAGGCCGAGCCGTTCCAGGTGATGGTGCGTGTGATCGATGCCTTCGTCAGCGAGGCGCGCGCCGCCGGCGTCGACGAGGCCCTGGTGATCGTCTTCCCGACCCGCGCCGACCTGAGCTTCGGGGCCGCGCAGGATCCCTACTGGAAGACCCTGCTCGACTGGATGGACCAGCGCGGCATCGCCTGGCTCGACGTCAGCCAGGCCCTGCTCGAGAGCGGGCCGCGGGTGGGCAAGCTCTTCGCGACGAGCCACCTCGGACGGGAAGGCAACGACATCGTGGCCCACGCCGTGTACGAGCGGCTCGCGTCCTTCCTGCCGCAGTAGGCCATGCTGAACATCGAGCTCAAGACGCCGCTCGACGACCGTCCGGCGCTGGAGCAGCGCCTGCGCGAGCTCGGTGCCCGCGAGGAGTGGACACGCGAGCAGCGCGACACCTTCTTTCGCGTGCCGCGCGCCATGCTCAAGCTGCGCGAGGCCGCGGGTCAGGCGGAGCTGATCGCCTACGAGCGCGCCACGGACGACGCCCGGCCGCGACCCTCGCGCTACGAGCGCCTGCCCCTGGATGCAGACAGTGCCCGGCGCACCCTGTCGCTGGTGCTCGACGTCGAGGCCGTGGTCGAGAAGGAGCGCACCCTGTGGCTCCTGCGCCACACGCGCATCCACCTCGACCGGATCTGTGGCCTGGGCGACTGGCTGGAGCTCGAGACCGTCGCGCTGGAGATCGACGAGGCCGAGGCGCGGGCCGAGAACGAGGCCCTGGTGCGCGACCTGGCCCTCGACCCCTCGCGCTTCGAAGCCCGCCCCTACCGCGACCTCCTCGCGTAGAGCGCGTAGAATCTGGCCATGCTCTCCTGCCTGGCCTTCCTGGTCCTCGTGGCCGGCGGGGACGCGCCCGACTTCGATCGAGAGGTTCGGCCGATCCTGGCCAACCGCTGCTACACCTGCCACGGACCCGACGAGGCCACGCGTCGCGCGGCCCTGCGCCTGGACGACTTCGAGGACGTGTCCTTCGTGGCCCAGGCGGGGGACAGCGCTGCGAGCGAGCTGTTCCTGCGCGTCTCCAGCGCGGACGAGGACGAGCGCATGCCGCCGCCGGAGGCGGGTCCGGGCCTGGCTCCGGCCGAGATCGAGACCCTGCGCGCCTGGATCGACGGCGGCCTGGCCTGGTCCGAACACTGGGCCTTCGCCGCGCCGCGGCGCTCGCTTCCGGATGGGAGTGGGCTGGACGGCGTGGACGAGGGCGAGACCTGGTCGCGCAGCGACCTCGATCGCTTCGTCCTGGCGCGCATGCGCCGAGCCGGGCTGGAGCCGAGCCCGCCCGCGGACCCCGCCAAGCTGCTGCGCCGCGTCAGCCTCGACCTGACCGGCCTGCCACCGACCCTGGCCGAGCTCGACGCCTTCCTGGCCGATCCCTCGGACGCGGCCTACGCGGCAGCGGTCGAGGGCCTCCTGGCCTCGCCGCGCCACGCCGAGCGCATGACGGCCTGGTGGCTCGACGGCGCGCGCTACGCCGACACGAACGGCTACCAGAACGACTTCGCCCGCGCCCAGTGGCCCTGGCGTGACTGGGTGCTCGAGGCCTTCGGCGCCAACATGCCCTTCGACCAGTTCGCCCTCGAGCAGCTGGCCGGCGACCTCCTGCCCGACGCGACCCTCTCCCAGCGCGTCGCGACGGGCTTCGGCCGCAACCACCGCAGCGTGACCGAGGCCGGCTCGATCGACGAGGAGTGGCGCGTCGAGAACGTGGTCGACCGCGTCGAGACCACCTCCACGAGCTTCCTGGGTCTGACCCTGGGCTGCGCGCGCTGCCACGATCACAAGTTCGACCCGCTGACCCAGGAGGACTTCTACTCCTTCTACGCCTACTTCAACTCGACGGCGGAGCGCGGCCTCTACGAGGAGACGCGTGGCAACGTGCCGCCCCTGGTGAGCGTCCCCGGCGCGGCGGACGAGGAGGCCCTGGCGCGCTTCGAGGAGGAGTCCCGCCTGGCCGAGGTTGCGCTGCAGGAGGCCGAGGCAGGGCTCGCTGCGGCCCAGAGTCACTGGGAGGCTGAGCTGTCGCGCGGGCCGGCGAGCGGGCTTGCGCACCCGACCGAGAGCGGTCCCGACCTGGTCCTGCGCGCCTTCGCCCTCAGCGGCGACGAAGAGGCTTGTCCCGACCTGGGTCAGGCCATCGCTCCGCAGCGCGACGCGGCCCACGCCATCTCCCTCTGGGTCCGGCCCGAGACCTACGGCGCGCTGGTCTCGAAGATGGCGCGCGACTCGACCTACCGCGGCATCGACCTGCTCCTCTCCGACGACGGTCGGCTGGCGCTGCACCTGATCCACATCTGGCCGCGGGACGCGATCAAGGTCGTGACGCGCCACGCTCTTCCCCTCGGCGCCTGGACTCACATCGCCGTGAGCTACGACGGCAGCGCGAGTGCCGCCGGCGTCCGGGTCGAGCTCGATGGGCGCCCGGCCCAGGTCACGGTCGAGGTCGACGCCCTGGGCGGGACCCTGGCCACCCCCGAGCCCCTGCGCCTCGGACGGCGGCACTACGCTCCGACCTTTGCCGGGGACCTCGCCGACCTGCGCTTCTACACCCGCACTCTCGCGGCCCCCGAGGTCGAGCGCATCCGCGAGGAGCGCGCGCGCGCCCTGCTCGCATCTGCCCGGATGGATCCCGGCCCGGTCGATCCCGACACGCTTGATTCCGACCGGCACGCCGAGCTGCGCGACCTGTTCCGCGGCTCCTTCGCGACGGCCCTACTGGATGCCCAGGCCCAGGCGCAGGACGTCGAGCGCGCGCTGCGCGAGCGCGAGGCCGCGATCCCGACGGTGATGGTGCTCGAGGACCTGCCCGAGCCGCGCCCGACCTTCGTCCTGGCCCGCGGCCGCTACGACGGCGCCGACGAGTCACGCCCCGTGCAGCCGCGCCTGCCCGCCTTCCTGGCCCAGGCGGGGCAGGACGTCGTCCCGAACCGACTGGGTCTGGCACGCTGGATCGTGTCGCCCGAGAACCCGCTGACGGCGCGGGTCACGGTCAACCGGATCTGGGCCGAGCTGTTCGGCGCGGGCCTGGTCGCGACCCTCGAGGACTTCGGGGTGCAGGGCGCCCGCCCGAGCCATCCGGCGCTGCTCGACGAGCTCGCCCTCGACCTGGTCGAGAGCGGCTGGGACCTGCGCGCGCTCCTGCGCCAGCTCGTGCTCTCCACGACCTACCGCCAGGACTCGTCCCTGAGCACGGACGGCCTCGAGCGCGACCCCGCGAACACCTGGCTGGCCCGGGGCCCGCGCTTCCGCCTGCCCGCGGAGTCGATCCGCGACGCCGCGCTCTTCGCCGGCGGACTCTTGGTCGAGCGCCTGGGCGGGCCGCCGGTGCGGCCCTACCAGCCCGAGGGGCTCTGGAAGGAGCTGGCCGGTGGCGCGGGTCAGGGGCCCTACGTGCAGGACGAGGACGACGGCCTCTGGCGCCGCAGCCTGTACGTGCACCGCAAGCGCACGGTGCCCCATCCGCTGCTCTCGACCTTCGATGCGCCCAGCTTCGAGTTCTGCCGCCTGACCCGTTCGCGCACGAACACGCCGCTGCAGGCCCTGGCCCTGTGGAACGATCCGACCTACGTCGAGGCGGCGCGCGCCCTGGCCCAGCGCATGCTGCGCGAGGGGGGCACGAGCGCCGCCGAGCGCCTGGCCTTCGGCTTCCGCGTGGTCACTTCGCGCCGCCCCACGCCGACCGAGCTGAGCACCTTGCTTGCAGGGTACGAGCTGCGGCACGCGGACTTCGCCGTCGATCCAGAGGCCGCCCGGGCCCTGATCGCGGTCGGGGTCTCCGCGGCGGACCCCGACCTGGACCCTGTCGACCTGGCGGCGGCCACCCTGTCCGCCAGCGTCATGCTATGCAGCAGCGAGGCCTTGGTGCGCGAATGAGTGAACTCGAGCGAGTCCAGAGCCTCAACCGGCGCGCTTTCCTCGGGGGCTCCACGGGCCTCCTGGGCAGCGCGGCCCTGGGTTCGCTGGCGCGCGCCCAGGATGCCCCGCGCGGGACGCACTTCGCGCCGCGCGCCAAGCGCGTGATCTACCTGTTCCAGTCGGGCGCCCCCTCGCAGCTCGAGACCTTCGACCCCAAGCCGAAGCTGAAGGAGCTGTTCGGCACGGAGCTGCCCGA
>JAJFFA010000660.1 GCA_021776885.1 Planctomycetota bacterium | reverse complement strand
GGTCGAGCGCTCCCGCGCGCGCCCTTCGCGCAGCTCGACCCAGACCTGGGCCAGGTTCTGGGCCAGCTGATAGCGCGTCGCGTCGGCGGCGGAGACCCCGATCAGGGTGTTGACACTCTCGACCTCGGACTCGGGCAGGGCCAGGGCGGCGGCCTCGACCCGAGCGGCGATGGCCTCGGTCGCGGAGAGGGACGAGCCGGGGGGGGTGCGCAAGCTGACGTAGAAGATCTTGCTCTCGAAGTCGTCGAAGAGCACGAAGGGGATCCAGTAGCGCCCGACCGCCCCGACGGCGACGGCCAGGGCGAGCGCCGCGGCCAGGGTGACGTAGCGCCAGCGCACGGCACGCACCAGCAGCCGGGCGTAGGCCTCGCGCAGGGGCACGTACCAGCGCCGGGGGCGGGCTGCGTCCCCCGGCTGCCCGCCCGCAGCGCGGCGCCGCCCGACCCAGTGCGCCAGGTGCGCCGGCATGATGGCCAGGGCCTCGAAGACCGACACCGCCAGGCACAGGGTGACCACGATCGGCAGGGGGCGCATGAACTTGCCCGTCGTGCCCTCGAGCAGGACGACCGGCAGGAAGGCGGCGATGCTGGTCAACACCGTCGCGATCACCGGAGCACCGACCTCGACGGTGCCCTCCACCGCCGCCTCCTGCGGCGAGAGCCCCTCCTCCATGCGCCGGAACGCGTTCTCCCCCACGACGATGGCGTCGTCGACCACCATGCCCAGGACCACGATCAGGGCGAACATGGTGATCATGTTCATCGTCACGCCGAAGAGCGCGGCGATCAGCACGCCCCCCAGGAACGCGACGGGGATGCCGAGGGCAGTGATCAGGGCCACGGGCAGGTCGAGGAAGAGCAGCAGCGCGATCAGCACCAGCAGCGCCCCGATGGCGCCCGACTCGAACATCACCGCCAGTCGGCTCTCGACGTAGACCGACAGGTCGCCGTTCAGACCCAGGGCCGTGCCTGCGGGCATCTCGGCCTGGTGCTCGTCGACGTAGTCGCGCACCCGCGCCGCCACGTCGATCAGGTCCGCGGACTCGCGCTTGTGCACCTGCATGTAGATGCAGTCGCGCCCGTTGAAGCGCGCACGGGTCAGGGAGCGCTCGAAGGTGTCCGAGAGGGTCGCCACCTGGGACAGGCGCACCAGGCTGCCGTCGGGCCGCGCCACCACGGCCAGGTCGGCCAGGTCGGCGGCGCGCTCGACGCCGTGGGTGACGCGCAGGAGCCACTCGCCGCCCGCGGTATCGAGGGCCCCCAGGGGCGTCTCGCGCACGCGTCCCTCGAGGGCGCGGGCGACGTCGGCCAGAGACAGGCCGAAGCGCTCGAGGGCGTCGGGGTCGGCCTCGACCCAGATGCGCGGCTCACGCACGCCGGTGACCACCAGGCGGCTGATACCGTCGAGGGCCTCGAGGCCGCGCTCGTGGCTCTCGGCCAGGCGCAGCAGCTCGCCCTCCTCGGCCCAGCCGTAGACGAAGACGCTGATCGCGGGAAAGGTGGACTCGAGCTCGCGCACCCAGGGGTCCTCGGCCTCCGGCGGCAGGACCACATCGCCGCGGGTCACGGCGCTGCGCACGTCCTCGAGGAAGCGCACCATCTCCGTGCCGGGCTCGAGGGTCAGCTGGATGCGCGCCAGTCCCTCGGTGGCGGTCGAGACCATGTCGCGCAGGCCCGGGGTGCCCTCGATCGCCTCCTCGAGGGGCACGACCACCCCGCGCTCGACGTCCTCCGGCGCCGCGCCCGGGTGCACGACGGAGACCTCGACCGTCTCGAGCGAGAAGTCGGGGAAGACCTCCCGCGGCAGGCGGCGGTAGACCAGGAAGCCCGCGACCAGGAGCGCGAGCATCGCCAGGTTCGCGGCCACGGGATTGCGGACCGAGAGGCGTGCGACGGCGCGGATCATCGCGGCGGCGCGGCTCCGGGCGTCGGCTCGGTTTCCGAGGGCGTCGGCTCGGCTTCCGAGGGCGGCGGCTCGGTTTCCGAGGGCGCCAGCTCGGTTTCTGACGTCGTCGGCTCGCTTGGCCCGGACGTCGCCGGGGGCTCGGCCGCGGAGGCCAGCTCGATGGGCGTGCCCTCCGTGAGCAGCGGCAGGGGGCTGGTGATCAGGCGCTCCCCAGCGCGCAGACCTTCGAGCACGACCCAGCCGTCCCCCACCGCACGCCCCAGGCGCAGGTTGCGCGTGCGCGCGACGAGCGTGCCGTCCGCGGCCTCTTCGACGACGAAGGCCAGGCGCTGACCGCGGCGCTCGGTGGCGTGGCTGCGCTCGATCACGAGGGCGTCGGGCAGGGTGGCGACGTGGATGCGAGCTTCGGCCAGCTGGCCGACGAGCAGGTCATCCAGGCGCGACTCCCCGCCGCCGTTCGAGGAGGCTTCGTCCGTGGCCATCGGGATATCGATCTCGACGGCCGCGCTGCGCGTCGAGGGATCCAGCTCGGCGGCGACCGCGGCCACGCGGCCGGCGCGCCCGCCTGGCGTGGGGGTTCCCGCTGCGCCGGTACGCGCGCTGGGCGGCCCGACTCGGGCCTCGAGACCGGGCACGATGCCCTGCAGCTCGTCCTCCGGGACGCGCAGCACCAGCTCGAGGTGGGACAGGTCGAGCAGCTCGACCAGCGC
The DNA here is from genome assembly GCA_021776885.1 of Planctomycetota bacterium. Taxonomy (GTDB): domain Bacteria; phylum Planctomycetota; class UBA1135; order UBA1135; genus JAJFFA01. Next base: position 2,803 of record JAJFFA010000660.1, on the reverse strand, counting down.
CGCGCCAGGGGCGACCCGCGTCCCCGGCGCGGGCGGGCGACCGACGAGCGCCCCGGAGAAGGGAGCGAACAGCTGCGTGCGCTCCTGGGCGCGGGCGGCGAGGTCGTGGGCGCGCTGCGCCTCCAGGGCCTGGGCGCGGGCGTGGGTCAGGTCGGCCCGGGCGCGCTCGACGGCGGTCTGCGCCTCGGCCAGGGCCAGAGCGGCGGCGCCACGCTGGGCGCGGCTCGAGTCGACCTGGCTGTCGTTGGCGGTGCCGTCGGCGGCCAGGCGCACCCAGCGCTCTTCCTCACGCTGCAGCAGGTCCAGGCGCTCACGGGCCAGGGGCAGGGTGAGCTCGACCTGGGCCAGGACCGTCTCCGCCCCGCTGCGCCGGGCCAGGGCGGCGTCCCGCGCGGCGGCCGAGCGCAGGACGTCCAGGCGCTGGGTCTCGTCGTCGAGGGCGGCCAGGAGCTCGCCCTGCTGCACCCGGGCGCCCTCGCGCCAGCCGGGATGCACCCGGGCGATCTCCCCGGCGCTGTCGAAGCCCAGGAGGGCCCGGCGCGCCGGCCGCAGGGTGCCCAGGGCGCGCACCTCGAGGGCCGTCCCGCGCCGAGCCAGACGCGTCGTGTGGACCGGAACCGGGGACAGGGCCCGGGGCGGGGCCTGGGGCGGCCGGGGTCGATTCTGAACCACCCCGACCCAGGCCAGGGCGCCGAGGGCGGCGAACAGGAGCACCAGCGCGAGGCTCTTGAGGGTTCGAGACATGTCTGGGGCCGAACATAGCCCGACTGGGGTCAGGAGGAAGGGGTCGGCCGCTCGATGGGGCCCGGGGGGCCGACCAGGGGCCGGACCGAGGAGGACGGGAGCGAACAGGGACGCTGGGTGATCCTGGACGGCCCCCGTCGCGAACGATTGAATAGCGGTCTTACTCCTTCTCCGCCCTGCTCTGGATCCGTGCGCCCTGGCGTCCGGACCGAGCCTTGCGCCCGCGGTGGTCTCAGCCTTGCAAGTCGAAGTCGAAAAAGTCGGATCATCCCTCGCCAAGGTCAAGCTCTCGGTCCCGGCCGACGAGTTCGAGCGCGAGATCAGCCGCGGCCTGAAACAGGTCGGCAGCCAGGTGCGCATGAAGGGCTTCCGTCCCGGCAAGGTCCCCCTGTCGGTGCTCAAGAAGCACCACGGGGCCCAGGTGCTGCAGCAGGTGCGCGAGAACTTCCTGCGCGACGCCTACACCCAGGCCGTGAAGGACGAGAGCCTCAAGCCGCTCTCCCATCCGAAGGTCGACCTGGAGAGCCTGACGGACGAGGCCGGCCAGGGCTTCGACGTCGACTTCGAGATCGCTCTGCGGCCCGAGATCGTGCTGCCCGAGTACAAGGGGCTCACGATCGAGAGCGAGCTCGAGCCCGTGATGGCGGACGGCATCCAGGCCACCATCGACGACCTGCGCCGCCAGCAGTCGCGCCCGGAGCCGGCCGGGGACGCGGGGCTGGACGAGGAGGGCATCGTGCTCTGCGACGTATCCTTCCACCACGAGGAGGATTCGCTGATGGAGCGCGAGAACCTGCGCCTTTCGGCCAAGACGCCGCCCCCCGGGGTCGACGCGGAGGCCTTCGAGAAGGCCATGCTGGGCGCCAAGGACGGCGACACGATCGAGGTCGAGGCCCTGCTGCCCGACACCCTCGAGAAGGAGTCGGCGCGGGGCCAGCAGGGAACCTGCCGGATCCTGGTGCGCGAGGCCTACCGCATGCTGCCGCCCACGGAGGAGGAGCTCTTCGCCGTGGCCCAGGTCGACTCCCAGGAGGCGCTCCAGAAGCTCGTCAAGGAGCGCATGGAGGAGGCCCACGAGGAGCGCGAGCGGGTGCGCGTCGAGACGGCCCTGATCGACCGCCTGATCGCGGACACGGACCTGGAGCTGCCCGAGCCGATCATCGAGGAGCAGACCCAGGGCCGCCTGCAGCAGCTGCACAAGCAGCTCGAGGAGCAGGGCCTGGAACACGACGCGATCCACGCGGCGATGGACGAGCAGCGCCCCACGGCGCGCGAGGAGGCCATCAAGGGCCTGCGCGCGCTCCTGATCGTCGAGACCGTCGGCGAGAAGGAGGGCCTCCTGGTCACCAACGAAGAGCTCGAGGCCGAGCTGGCCAGCATCGCCGAGCGCAACAACGCGAGTGTCGACGAGGTGCGCCAGTACTACTCCCAGCAAGGCCTGGGCCAACAGATGGCCATCGAGATTCTGGAGCGCAAGGTCAGGAAATTCCTGCACGAGAATGCCGACATCCGGACCCCTTCCTAGCCGAAGAAACTCCAGGGCGCCCCGCCACTAGGCGCGGGGGGCCCTCGCTGAATCCCGGCTGACTCACGACCGAACTCCCTGGCCGCCTTGAAATCCGTGGCCTCGAGCCCACGAAGATCGCCATGCAGAACTACTACCCCGTCCCCTTCGTCATCGAGAAGTCCGGTCGTGGCGAGCGCCAATACGACATCTACTCACGCCTGCTCGAGGACCGGATCATCTTCCTCGGCACCCAGGTCGACGACCAGGTGGCGAACGCGGTGATGGCCCAGCTCCTGTTCCTCGACAAGTCGGGGCGCAGCCAGGACGTGAAGATGTACATCAACTCGCCCGGCGGCTCGGTCACCGCGGGTCTGGCGATCTACGACACGATGCAGCTCATCGAGCCCGACATCGCGACCTACGGCCTGGGCCAGGCCGCCTCCATGGGCGCCGTGCTCCTGGCCGGCGGGACGGCGGGCAAGCGCTTCGCCCTGCCCCACTCGCGGGTCATGATCCACCAGCCCTGGGGCGGCGCCCAGGCCACGGCCCTGG
>JAJFFA010000659.1 GCA_021776885.1 Planctomycetota bacterium | reverse complement strand
GACACGGCCGGGTCGGTCCAGAAGGCCTCGAGGATGCGCTCGTTGGGCGCGCTACGCACCGGGCTCGAATAGAAGTCGGCCAGGGCTTCGTTGATCCAGCCGACGACGTCCTCGCGCTCGACCAGGCCCGCGCGCAGCAAGAGGCGCCGGGCGTAGAACTCGGTGAAGCCCTCCGAGAACCAGTACACGAGCTGCTCCGGCTGGACGCGGCGCAGGATGCGGCCGTTCCACTCGTGGAACATCTCGTGGGCCAGGAGCCTGCGCAGCCCGTTCCCGGAGGCGTCGTGGGCCAGGCTCGAGGGGCCGTTCATGGCCAGGGAGAAGGAGCGGTAGAGCCCGGTCCCGCCCATCGAACGGCTGTTCATCGAGGGGCTGCCCACCTCGAGCAGGGTGACCAGGTAGTCCGGCTGATCGAAGTCGTCGAAGAAGGCGCGCTCGAGTTCGACGATGGTGGCGACCGCGTCAGCGAACTCGTCGTCCGAGAAGCCCCACGCGCCCTGCAGCGCGACCCACACGCTACTGTCCTCGACGCTGCGCTGTTCGAGCCGCACCCCGGCGCCCGCGAGCAGCACCGACTGGGTCAGGGCCGCCTTCGTCGCCTCGATGCGATGGGTCTTCGCGCCGACGGCGAGGGAGTAGGCCACATTCCAGCCCAGGTCGGCCAGGGGCTCGAAGTCGAGCTCGAGGTCCAGGGCAGCGTCGCCCTCGATGTGCTCGGGCAGGGGCCAGAACAGCTCACCGACGAAGTGCAGCAGGCCGCCGCCCTCCCCCGCCGGGTCCTCGAAGACGACGCGCCGGTTCACCTCCGGGCCCGGGTCGGCGCGGTGCGCCGTGGGCGCGATGCGCCAGACGATCCGAACGCGCTCGCCCGGAGCGTGGTCGAAGGTCCAGCGTGCCGGGCCGTCGCGCTGCGTCTCGAGCTCCCGGCCGTCCGCGCCGAGCGCCTCGAGGAGGTGCACGTCGTCGCCCCCCGTCGTCACCCCGCCCCACTCGCGGGACAGCCCGACCGCCGAGGAGCCGTCGGCGTCGCCGGCGAAGGAGCCCTCGCCGACCAGCCAGGTGGAATCCCCGCGCACCTCGACGCCCAGGGAGAAGGCGAGCTCCGGCGGGCCTTCGGACGGGGCTGCGCAGAGGGCGAACGGGAGGGCCAGGACCCAGGCGGTGATAGACATGGGGAGCCCTACGCCCCCACCAGGGGGTCGTGAGAGGCGATTCGACTCCTCGAGCCACGGTTTCGGGCAGATTTGCTTGCATCCCTGCGCAAGTGCACTAACTTGCAAGCATGACGACACCGGCCGAGAACGCCTGCCTGACCGCCCTCGAGGCGCACCTGCGCCCGGAGCTCTTCCGCGCCCTGGCCGACCCGGTGCGCGTCGCCCTGATCAGCCGCCTGGCCCTGTCCGCGGGACCGAAGACGGTGACCGAGGTCTCGGACTGCTGCGGGGTGCACCTCTCCGGGGTCTCGCGGCACCTGACGCAGCTACGCGCTGCCGGGGTGGTCGAGGCCACGAAGGCGGGGCGCGAGGTGCGCTACACCCTCGACTGCGAGGGGCTGGTCGAGCTGCTGCGCGGGCTGGCCGAGGCCCTCGAGAACTGCCGAGCCGTGTGCTGCGCCGGCAGCGGCGAGACGAACACCGGGGACGCCTGCTGCGACCCCGGGCAGAGCCGAGAACCCAAGAACGAAAGCGATCCGTCATGAGCGACAGTCCCGAGAACGTCCGCGCCCGCGTGGCGCGGCGCTACACCCAGACCCTGCAGTCCATCGAAGCGAAGCGGGCCGGCGAAACGAACCAGGCCGGCGCTTGCTGCAGCCCCTCCCCCGCTGCCGACGCCGCCCCCGACACCCGGGCGCAGGCCGGAAGCGGCGGCGCCTGCTGCGCCACGGACCTGGCCGCACCGACGACCAGCAGCTGTGGCACGGGCTACGGCCCGGAGGCCGAGCGCCACGCCCAGGCAGCTCAGAGCTCCCTGGGCTGCGGCAACCCCCTCGCCTTCGCCGATGTGCAGGCCGGCGACGTGGTGCTCGACCTGGGCTGTGGCGCAGGGCTCGACCTCCTGGTCGCCGCCGAGCGCACGGGACCCGAGGGCCGCGTGATCGGCGTCGACATGACGGACGCCATGCTGAACGCCGCCCGCGCCAACGTCGCCCAGGCCGGCTTCGAAGAGCGCGTCGAGGTGCGCCAGGGCCTGATCGAGGCCCTGCCCGTCGACGACAGCTCGGTCGACTTCGTCGTGTCCAACTGTGTGGTCAACCTCTCGCCCGAGAAGGAGCGCGTCTTCGCGGAGCTCTTCCGCGTCCTGCGCCCGGGCGGGCGCTTCCGCATCGCCGACATCGTCGCCGACGAGCTGCCGCCCAAGCTGCGCGAGGATCCGGCGGCCTGGGACGGCTGCCTGGCCGGAGCCATCGGCGAGGGACCGTACCGCGAGGGCCTGGCCGGCGCCGGACTGGTCGACATCGACATCGCCGAGCGCGCGCCCTTCGAGATCGAGGACGCGGGCCTGTTCGAGAGTGTCGTGATCGTGGGCCGCAAGCCGGCGGCCTGACCCGCGCGGAACGCCGTGGGCCCCGCGGCATGTAAGAGTTGCGCCACCCGCGCGGCGGGGCGTGCTGGATCTGAGATCAGGCACGCCCCGCTTCTCACTCCACCCTGCGCACTCCATGCAC
>JAJFFA010000658.1 GCA_021776885.1 Planctomycetota bacterium | reverse complement strand
GTTCCTGCGACGCGGCCGACGTAGCCGGTGCCAATAACGGTGTTGCGCATAGGGAGTCGATGCGGCCGGGCGACGATTCGCCGGGCCGCTGGGGGGTGGATCGGAGGCCATGGGGGACGGGCTGAAGCCCCGCGGCGCTGGAGAGAAAGTCGGCGGGAGGATACCGTGCGCCCCCGGCTCGCCCAGGGCGATTAACTCAGTGGCTAGAGTGCCTCCTTTACACGGAGGAAGTCGGGGGTTCGAAACCCTCATCGCCCACCCCCCCAGGCCCCTGCAACAGCCAGCCGCGCATGCCGTCCACGGCCGGGGCCACGGCCAGGACGCCGGGGCGGCTCCCGGGTCCCCTCAGGCGCCGGGCGAGGCTCTGCGCCCCCTCCCGGCTGCGGCGCGTCTTCACGGACAGGGGGCCGACGTCGTGGGCCTGGAGCAGGGCGCGGATGCGGCGGCGATCCAGCGGGGCGCTACCCAGCACGCTCCAGGCGCTCAGGAAGGGCGAATCGGGCCGCTGCGTGCCCCCCAGGAATGCGACATCCGGGCCCAGGCGAGCCAGGCCCTCGGTCTCCGCGACGGCTCCGATCAAGCCCGAGGCGCTGAGGCCCGGGTCCGGATCGGCGAGCCAGGTCACGCGGGCCGCCGCAGTGCCCTCCAGCACTGGCGCGTCCGTGGGAAGGCCGGCGAAGCGGGCCACGCGGCCCTGGGAGTCGAGGGCCAGGAGTTCGCGTGCGTCCGGCGCCGCGCGGCAGAGCGCCGGGTCGGGCGTGCTCAGGGCACCCAGGAAGAGGTTGAGCTCGATCAGCTCACGTCTCCGGCTGACCCATTGCAGCCGAGCGGATGCCCCCCGTTCGCGGAGCAGGGACTCGAGGGCCCCCGGATCGAACCCGGGCGCGATGCGCACGGCGGCAGCCGGGAAGCGCGCGGCCAGGTCGAGGGCGGCATCCAGGCTGGGGGACCAGCGGGCGGGATCGAGACCCCGCCCTCCCCCCGCGCGCCGGTCAGGGTCCAGGACCAGGACCCCGGTCGTGCGCACCGGGCGGGCCTGGGCCTCGGCGCGCATTACAAGGTAGGGGCGATCCGGACCCGCGGCGCAGCGCAGGTTGGCGCGGGCGTAGGTCGCGGTCAGCTCGTCCCGATCGCTGGCCAGGACCCTCGCGCCGGCCTGCAGCAGGGCGAGGGCGTCGGAGCCCAGCCCACAGGCCGCGTCCCAGGCATCGAAGCGGGGCCCGAGGAGGCGTGCCAGGCGTGCGGCACGCTCCTCCGCCACCGCCCTCGGGCTGGCTTGCTCCAGGCCCTTCCTGGTCAGGAAGGGGAGCCGCCCCGGCCCATGATCGGCCTGGGCGCGGGCGCGCAGGGCGTGGAGCTCGGCCGCCCGCCGAGCCAGCTCAGGTGTGAGGTCACGTCGCAGACGGGTCGCCACCCCCAGGGCGTCGAGGCCCGCGGGCAGCTCGGCCAGGGCCTCGGCCACCGCGTTCCCGAATATGGGATCAGGCACGGGATCACTCGAAATTGGGAGCGGGATCCATGGGCTCGGAGGGAATCCCGCCGATGGGAAAGTGGGAAGAGATTTCCGGGCGCCGCCCAGCGGCGCGTCCGGTCGCCACGGAGCCAAACATGAACACCAGTCCCCACACGGGCCGAATCCTACTCGTCGAGGCAGACACCGGGGAGCGCCTGGTCCTGATCAGCCGCCTGCGCGACGCCGGCCATGAGGTGGTCGCGGCCGAGAGCGGCGCCCTGGGCATCAGCGAGGCGCGCAACCAGGCCTACGACCTGATCGTCGTCGCCTCCGAGCTCGGTGCGGGCATCGATGGCTTCGAGGTCTGCCGCCGCCTGCGCGCCGTGCCCGCCCTGGGCCAGGTCTCGATCGTGGCGTACTCGACCCGCAACGTCTCCCAGGAGACCGGGTCGAAGTGCTACGACGCCGGTGCAGACGTCTGGCTCGGGAAGGCCCAGCTGAGTTCCCTCGAGCACGTTCTGCGTGTGCTCCTGCGCAACAAGGCGCGCTGCGCCGACCTCTCCGAGCAGGGGCGCGTGCTCGTCCAGCGCAACCAACAGCTCGAACGCCAGCTCGAGGTCCAGAGCGCGGCCGCCGACTCTGGCCCGATCGTCGATGGGGGTCCGGGCCGTCCGGACGGTGTGCTGGTCGTCGACGCCAGTGGCTTCGTCGTGCGCAACGACCGCGGTGCCCGTGAGCTGTTCGGCTGCGAGCTCTCCGGTCGCCGGCTGAGCGCTCTGGCTCCCGCGACGGGTCTCGAGGCCTTCGTGCGCGACGCGCGCAGTGGCCCGCGCGAGGGCTTTCGCTTCGACGTCGCCGCCCACCGTGATGTGCCCGGCCGCTGCCTGCTGGTGTCCGTCGTGCCCCTTCCGTCCGCCGAGGCCGGGGGCGACGGAGGCCTGAGGATCGTGCTGCTGGCCGATGCCAGCCTGCGGCGCACGCCGGGCGCGGCCCCGGGGCGTAGAGAGGGCGAGCTGCCCCCGAGCCAGCTCGAGGTGCTGCTCGCGGCAGCGCGCACCCTCTATCGACCGAGTGCCATCCCCGCCGACTCCGATTCGGGACGCGCCCTGCGCGAGCGCATCGAGGTCCTCTCCACGGGCAAGGGACCGGTGCTGCTGCGCGGGGAGTCCGGGACGCGCAAGGACTTCCTGGCGCGCATCCTGCACCAGACCTGGCGTGAGACCGGGCCCTTCGTCGAGATCTCCTGCGCGGGACTCTCCGCCAAGAGCCTCCAGCAAGAGCTGTTCGGGGACACGCAGGGCAAGAAGAGCGAGCGGCGCCCGGGCCTGTTCGAGACGACCCGCGGTGGGACCCTGTTCATCCGCGAGGTCGCCGCGGTGCCGCTCGAGCTGCAAGGCCAGCTGCGTGAGGCGATCGAGGCCTCCCTGCGCGGACGCCGGCGCGGCGGCATTCCGGCTCCGCCCCGTGTCGTGCTCTCCAGTGAAGCTGCGCTCGAGGACCTGTGTGGCCGCGGTCACTTCGATGTCGGCCTGCTCGAGTTTCTGAGCGCCGGGACCGTCAGTGTCTCGCCCCTGCGCGAGCGCGCCGAGGACCTGCCCATGATCGTGCGTCGCACCCTCGAGCGACTCGGTCCCGACTCCCGCGCCCACGACGTCGACGAGGAGGCGCTCGAGCTCCTCGCCCTGCAGGAGTGGAGCGGCAACGAGCGCGAGCTCGAGGAGATCCTCGAGCGGGCTTCGCACAAGGCGTCGGGTGAACTCATCCGCCGCGAGGATCTTCCCGACGAACTGTTCGACGCCGTCGAGCCCGGCGCGCGGGCCGAGCACGGGGTCATCCCGGCCCTCGCCCCGGCGGGTCCCAGGCCGTCGCCGGCCATCCACGGAAAGGGCAGTCACGGCGTCCTCGGGCACAGGCCCTGGGACATCACCGACGAGGATCCGGTGAACCTCGAGGTCTACGAGATGAAGGCGCTGATGCGTGCCCTCGACACTTGCGGCGGTGACAAGCAGGCGGCGGCGCGGCTGCTCGAACTCGGGAAGAGCACCTTCTACCGCAAGCTGAAGCGCTACGGGATCCGCTGAGGCTTTCCCGGGCCTGGGAAGCCGGGTGGGTCGGCTACGGCGTGTTGCGACCCAGCTCCCGCAGACGGCGCGCGACTTCGGCCGCTTCGAGGGCGGCGGCGCGCACCTTGTCGAGGTCGGGCCGCGCCCGGCTGTCGTCCGGGATCTTGGTCGCGGCCAGGTCCGTGTGGCCGAGGATTCGGGTCAGGAGGTTGTTCAGCTCATGGGCCATCCGGATCAACGGCCTGAGCGTTTCCTCGCCCTCGCTTCGAGTCTTGTCCATGGTCTCCGCCGTGACAGCCCCGTCGCAGCGGATATGGGCCTTCTCGGGTCGCCGATGATATAAGAGATGCTCGACCGCGGGATCTGCCATCCGCGATCCATGAGAGTGATCATCGTCGACGACGATCCCGGCATCCGTGACTTCGTAACCGAGGTCCTGGGGGCCGAAGGCATCGACTGCCACCCGGCAGAGGACGCGGAGAGCGCCCTGCGCATGCTGACGCAGGACTCGGCGGGTTATGACGTGGTCTTGCTGGACGTGCACCTGCCCGGTCGCCTGGGCTGGGAGCTGATGAGCGAGATCCGCGACCTGGGCATCTCCACGCCGGTCATCTTCCTCACCGGTCTGGGCGGTGTCGACGATCGCGTCAAGGGGCTCGACCTGGGCGCTGACGACTACATGCAGAAGCCCTTCGAAGGGCGCGAGCTCGTGGCGCGCATTCGCAGCGTCGTGCGCCGCGGTGCGGGTGTCACGACGCTGGTCTTCGGCGATCTGCGTGCGAACCTCGACAACCGCTCGGTCGAGCGCGCCGGAGTGGCCCTCGCCCTCACGCCGCGCGAGTTCGACGTGCTGATGCTCCTGGTGCGAGCGCGCGGCGATGCGGTCGAGCGCGCGGAGATCTTCCGCCGCGTCTGGGACCGGGAGGACGACGGGGAATCCAAGTCCCTGGATGTGGTCATCTCGCGCATGAAGAGGAAGTTGGATTCAGCGCCCCCGTTCAGGATTCACTCGGTCGTCGCCATGGATGAGCAGAGTCGGCGCGAGCTGGTCGTGGCCTACCGGATCGAGGAGCGCAAGGGACCCGCTGAAGGCAGCGATTCGCGCGAAGTGGGTTAGGCCGGTTCCTGGGGGCGCGGGTTCAGGACCTGCGATTACTACCCTGTAAATGGAGTCGGCGTTCGAATCACTCGATGATTCGTGAATGACGCTGGTGCTCCTCTTCGAGCCCTCGGACGGGGCACGCATGGCCCATGAGTCGCGCCTGGTGCGTTGCGGCTACGAAGTCGCGCTGGCGGCATCGGTCGATGCGGTGCTCGAGCGCGTCCGCGATGGCGACCCGGATGTCGTCCTCGCTTCCGCCGATCCCGTGGAGGCCGAGTCGGAGCAACTGTGCCGTGCGCTGAAGGTCGCGGTGCGCGCGCGCCCGATCCCCGTGCTGCTGTACGGCACGACGCCGCTGACCCAGGAGCGCGAGCGCCGCATGTACGAAGCGGGCAGCGACGCCTTCTTCGACGCCGGCGAGGCCGGGGCCCTCGAGCGCTGGGTCGATGTGATGGCCCGTGCCCGCGAGCGTGAGCTGGCGCTGGTCGCGAAGAACCTCGCGCTCGAGGAGGCGGCGCGCGCGCTCGAGACCCAGAGCGGCGTTGCGAAGTCCAGCGCACAAAGGCCCGCAGAGGAGGCCTCGCGGCCGGACGCCGTGTTGCTCGTCGACGAGCGTGGTCGCGTGGCGCACTGGGACCGTGGGGCGATCGAGATCTTCGGAGCTGAGCTGGCGGGTCGCTCCCTGGGCAGCCTGGCGCCCTCCAGCGGCCTCGAGGCCTTCGTCCGCGATGCGCGCGGCGAGACGCGCTCGGGCTATCGCTTCGAGGTGAGTGTGCGCCCCCACTGGAACAACGCGCGTCGCCCGGGCGACGCGCCGGATCGCTCGCGCCGTGTCCTGAGTGCCGCGGTGCTGTCTGTCTCGGTCGGGGGCGGCAGCCTGCACCCCCTGCGCGTGGTGATGATCTCGGACCCCAGCCGACGCGCCGTCAGCCACGCCGATGGACCGCGCGTACCGCGGGAACACCTCGACAGCCTGCTGAGCGCTGCCTCGACGGTCTGGTCCCTGTCGGCGATCGTGGGCGAGAGTCCCGAGGCCGAGGTCCTGCGGCGGCATGCCGAAGAGCACACGCGCAGCTCGCGCCCGGTGCTGATCTCGGGCGAGGCTGGCAGCGGCAAGACTTTCCTCGCGCGGGTGCTGCACTTCGGTGCCCGGCGCGTGGGACCCTTTCTCGAGCTGGACTGTCGGCGCTCCGAGGAGGCCGTGCGTGCCGAGCTCTTCGGCGCGAACGGCGAGGCGGGCCTGTTCGACGCCGTGCGCGATGGAACCCTCTATCTGGACGGCCTCGAGGAGCTCTCGCCGGCGCTGCAGGAGGAGCTGGTCGAGGCCCTCGAGCGGGGCAGCGCTGGGCGCAGCGCGGCGCCGTTCCTGGGGCGCTTGATCGCGTCCACGCGCTCGAATCCCGAAGACCTCGTGCGTCGCCGAGCCCTGCATCCCTCCCTGCGCGAGGGCTTCCGTGGCTCTTCGCTGACGGTACCTCCCCTGCGTACGCGACTCGACGACGTGGCTTGCCTGGCCGAGCGCTTCCTCGAGGACCTGTCCTCCGACGTGCGCATGTCATTCTCGGACGAGGTCTACGCCGTCCTGCGTCGCCACGCCTGGCCGCGCAACCTGCGCGAGCTGCGTGAGGTCGTGGAAGTGGCTTGGGGCGCGGCCCGCAAGGCCGAGATGCGAGCCGACGCGACGGACGGCGTGATCCTCGTCGAGCACCTGCCCGCGCCCCTGGACAAGACGCTCCTGGACGGCATCGCCGCCGCTCTGCCCGCGCGTCGCCGTCGGCCGCGCCTGCCGCGCCAGCCGAGTGCCAGCGCGGCGGTC
>JAJFFA010000657.1 GCA_021776885.1 Planctomycetota bacterium | reverse complement strand
CCCGGCCGCCTCCCCCTCCACCGCACGCTTGCCGCGCGCTCCGGCCCATGTCTAGCCGCACCGCCCTGCGCACCTGCATGCAGGTCCTGGTCCTGCTCGACCTGGTCTTCGTCCAGCTCACCGAAGCCGCCGGGCTGCACTGGCTGGCGCCGCTCTACGTTCTGACCCTGGCCGCGCCCCTGCTGCAGCGCTTCCGTGAGCGGCGCTTCTACCAGGCGCTGTGGAACGGCGGCGTGGTGTGCTTCTTCCTGGTCCTCGTGCGCCACGCCATGCGCGCCGAGCTGGCGTACGTGCTCGAGGACGGGCTGGTGCTGGCCGCCCTGTGCCAGGTGCACCTGCTCAACAACCTGCGCTCGAACCAGCGCCCCGACCTGCTCTTCTTCAACGCCTTCCTGATCGCGATCATCGCGGGCTACATCTGCCGCGGGCTGGGCTTCCCCATCGCCTTCCTGCTCTTCGCCCCGGCCTTCGTGATGGGCCTCGAGCTGCTCACCGCCGGCGCGGGCGAGCGCGACCTGCCCGCCGGCGCCACGCGCCATCTGCTCTTCGACAGCAGCCGGCGTGCGCTGCTCTTGATGGGGGCCAGCCTGCTCGTGTTCCTGTTCTGGCCGCGGGACTTCGAGCGCAAGGCCTTCTTCCACGGCCGTCTCGAGATGGCGGACCTCGATCCCGACCAGCTCGAGATCGGCTTCAACGACCGCCTGAACCTCGACCGCCGCGGGAACGTCGACGCCAATGACAAGGAAGCCCTGCGGGTGATCCTGCTCGAGGGCCGACGCTCCGCCGTTCCGCCCCTCTGGCGCGGCGCGACCCTGAGCGTGACCGACGGGAACACCTGGCGCGTGGGTGCGCCCGGGACCCGGCGTGACGCGGGCCCGACCGACGACCCCTGGCACCAGGCCGGCTCCGGCCTGGCGCGCGGTGGAGCGGACCTCGCGGGAGCGACGCGGGTCGAGGTGCTGCGCTTCACCGAGGGCACCGAGCGGCTGTTCCTGCCCCTCGAGGCGGCCCAGCTGCAGCTCGCGACGGAGCACGCCAACGTGCGCCTGCGTGCCCGCGGGGATGCCACGCTCGAGTCGGCCCAGAGCTCCGAGCTGCGCTACGCCGTCGCCCTGCCGGCCCGGCGGATGGCGCAGCCCGCCCCCGAGGGGAGTCCTCCCGCGACCCCGTCGGCGAGTTCGAACGCGAGTTCGAACGCGAGCTGGGGCGCCAGCGGCGGCGACTGGCAGGTGCACGGTGAGCCCGCCGACCCGCGCGGAGGCCGCTTCGAGGGCGAGCTGCCTGCCTTCCTCGCAGCCTTCGTCGAGCTGCCCGAGACACGCCAGCTCTTCCGCTCCCACGAGCTGGCGGAGCGCCTCGCCGCGCGGCTCCCGGCCGAGGTCCAGCAGCACGAGCTCGTCGCGCGCTTCAGCGACCACCTGTCGCGCAGCTACACCTACTTCGCCCCCGGCGCCGAGGGCGCGGCCACGACCCTGAACGAGTTCCTGCGCGGGGAAGGCGGAGGGCACTGCGAGTTCTTCGCCTCCGCCCTGGCGACGATGCTGCGCAGCCGCGGCGTGCCTTGCCGCGTCGCCACCGGCTTCCGCAGCACGAGCTGGGACGAGCGCGGACGCGTCCTGCGCTTCGGCACGCGCGACGCCCACGCCTGGGTCGAGGTCTACGATCCAGAGGGCGGCTGGTACGCCGTCGACCCGAGCCCGGCGAGCGCCATGATCGAGGCCGGCGACGGTCTCTGGGCGCGTCTACGCGCCGAGGCCCGCGCGCTCTGGACCGAGGTCACGCAGTTCAACGCGGAGAGCCGCGCCGCCGCCTTCGCCTGGTTCCGCGCCCTGCCCGGCCGGCTGCTCGAGGCCTTCCGCGAGAGCCCCCTCGCCGCGGCCCTGCTCGCCCTCCTGGCTGGCGCCCTGGCCCTGCTCGTCGTGCGCCGCCGGCGCGCGAGGACTCCGGCCGCGGTGCGCGCCTACCGCCGCGCCCTGCAGCGCACGCGCCTGCGGCTCCTGCCGGGGGAGACACCGCGCGAGCTCCTGGTTCGGGCGCGCGGATGCGGGCTCGAGGCAGGCCGAGTGGAAGCCCTCGAGCAGGCGACCCGAACCCACGAAGCCGCGCGCTACGCCGCCTGAGGCGTCGCGCGACGCGTTCCGCGCAGACGGGGGCTTGGCCGCGCGCGGGGGCTCTGCTCTCATGCTGAGCATGGATCCTCACTTCGCCTCCGCCGTCGAGGCCATCGCCACGGGCGACCCCCACGCCCTCGCCGCCCGACTCGACGCGCAGCCCGAGCTGGTGCATGCGCGCAGGGAACCCGATGTGGGCGTGACCCTGCTGCACTACACGTCGTTCAACGGCATGGACGAGGTCTGCCACGACGCGCCACCCGGCACGCCGGCCTGCGCGCGGCTGCTGCTCGAGCGGGGTGCCGCGGTCGACGCCATGGCCTCGGGCGCGCCGAACGCCACGGCGTTGTGCTGGGCTCTGAGCTCCTGGTTCACCCACGTGGGCGGCGTGCAGCAGGAGCTGGCCGACGTCTACCTCGATTCCGGCGCGGCGATCGACGGCGTGACGGGAGACGGTGCGCCCCTGGGGCACGCGATCGCCTTCGGCTACACGCGCAGCGTCGAGCACCTGGTGCGCCGCGGTGCGGCCGCCGACCACCTGCTGGCCGCCGCCGCCCTGGGCGACGTCGAGCGCATCGCGGGTTGGTGGCGCGCGGAGGGAGGCTTCGCGCCGGAGGCCCTGGGCTTCACCCGCGGCGAGAAGCCCGAGACCGGCCGCTTCTCGTGGCCCCCGCCCCGGGACCCGGACCCGGGTGCCCTGGCCCTGGTGACGGCGGCGACCCACGGGCGGCTCGAGCTCGTGCGCTGGCTGCTCGACGCGGGGGTCGCCCCGGACGCCACGCTGACCCGCGGCCAGACGGCGTTGCACTTCGCCGCCTACGTCGGACACCCGGCCGTGGTCGAGCTCCTGCTCGAGCGCGGAGCGGACACGAGTCTGCGCGAGGGCCAGTTCGAACGCACCGCCGCGGAGTGGGCCCGGGAGACGGGCGAGGAGACCCT
>JAJFFA010000656.1 GCA_021776885.1 Planctomycetota bacterium | reverse complement strand
GGGCGATCAGGCGATCCGTCACGGCCAGGGAGCGCAGCTCGGTCAGGGCGATGGCCACCTGGTCGGCACGGAAGCCGATGGGTGCAGCCGGACTGTGCCCCGGGTCGATCGCCTCGGCCAGCAGCGGTGCGGCCTCGAGACCGAGCTGGACGAGCTCGCCGCGCAGGGCCGCGGCCTGGTGCGTGCGCTGGTCCTTCGCGAGGCCCTCGATGCGCCGCAGGATCGGGTCGACGTCACGGCGCAGGGCGTCGAGGGCTCGGTCGCGGTCGGCACGCAGGCCCGTGAGCAGCTTCTGCAGGCTCTCGCCGTCGGGGCTCGCCTGGACCGCAGCGCTCAGGGCCAGGGGAAGCGCGAGCAGGAGGATCGGGCCCAGGCCCAGGGGGCCGCGGGCATACATGGGAAGTCGAGCCATTCGGGAGCCTCTCAGCAGGAGAGCGTAGGCTCCCCGGCTCCTCTGCGCTAGCCCAGGTCGATGCTTGGGCTAGCCGCGACGCCGTCGCGTACGGCTGGGCTCGATCAGGACGTAGCGCTGGCGGCGTAGCACGCGCCCGTGCACCTCGGGGGCCTCGCTGCAACCGTCCTCGATGTAGAGCATGTCCGCCTCGCAGCCGTCCTCGTCCCGGGCGCCAGGGAGCGCGGGAGCGGGCTCCGTCGGCGACATCCCGTACAGGAAACGCAGGCGTGCGCGGTAGCGGAAGATCCAGGAGTGCACTCTTCCTCCTTCGGCCAGCCCGTGGGGGTGGGTTGAGTCGGCGCCCGGTATCCTCTGGGTCCTATGGATCCGTCCGCCCCTGAAGCGCCCGTAGTTGAACATCCGGCCCCGCAGCCGCGTCCCGTGGAGGGGGCGCGGCACGACGTGATCGTCGTCGGCGGCGGGCATGCCGGCATCGAGGCGGCCCTCGCTGCGGCGCGCCTCGGAGCGCGGGTGGCCCTGGTCTCGTTCCGCCTCGACCGCATCGGCGAGATGAGCTGCAACCCGGCCATCGGCGGCCTGGGCAAGGGCCAGATCGTGCGCGAGGTCGATGCCCTGGGCGGCGCCATGGGCGAGGTGGCCGACGCGACGGGCATCCAGTTCCGCATGCTCGGGACAGGCAAGGGGGCGGCGGTGCGCGCGCCGCGCTGCCAGTCGGACCGCCACCTCTACCGGGAAGAAGCGACGCGGCGTGTGCGCGCCTGCGACGGGATCGAGCTGGTGGAGGGCGGTGTCGTCGGCCTGGTCCTGGCGGACGGTCCGCGCGGGACCGAGGTGCGCGGCGTGCGCCTGGACGATGGCAGCGAGCTGCTCGCGCCGGCCAGCGTGATGACCACCGGCACCTTCCTGCGTGCGGTGATGCACACGGGCGAGAAGAAGGAGTCGGGGGGGCGCGTCGGTGAGGCTTCGGCGGACGGTCTCTCGGAGGACGTGGCGCGCCTGGGTCTCGACCTCTCGCGCCTGAAGACCGGCACTCCGCCGCGCCTGGCGGCGGACTCGATCGACTGGGACTCCCTCGAGCAGCAGCGGGGAGACGCCGCGCCCCAGCCCTTCTCCTTCGCGACCCAGCGCAGCACCTTCCCGGGGCTGGCCCAGGTGGCGTGCCATGTCACCTGGACCCACTCGCGCACCCACGACTTGATCCGGGCCAACATCCACCGCGCACCGATGTATGCGGGGCGCATCCAGGGCGTCGGGCCGCGCTACTGCCCGTCGGTCGAGGACAAGGTGATGCGCTTCGCCGACCGCGACCGGCACCAGATTTTTCTCGAGCCCGTGGGGCTCGAGACCGACGTGGTCTACGTGAACGGCGTCTCGACCTCGCTGCCGGCCGAGGTGCAGGAGGAGTTCATGCGCACGATCCCGGGCCTCGAGCGGGCGCGCTTCCTGCGCCACGGCTACGCCGTGGAGTACGACTTCGTGCAGCCCGCGCAGCTCGCGCCCACCCTGGCGGTGCAGCGTGTGCCCGGGCTCTTCCTCGCGGGCCAGATCAACGGCACGTCGGGCTACGAGGAGGCCGCCGGTCAGGGGCTGGTGGCCGGAGCCAACGCGGCCCTGTGGGTCACGGGGCGCGCGCCCTTCGTCCTGGCCCGGCACGAGGCCTACGTCGGGGTGATGGTCGACGACCTGGTGGTCTCGAACCCAAGCGAGCCCTACCGCATGTTCACCAGCCGCGCGGAGCACCGTCTGCTCCTGCGCCAGGATGACGCCGACCGCCGCCTCGTGCGCCGCGCCCACGCCATCGGGCTCGCGGGACCCGGGGCCCTGGCCCGGTTCGAGGCACGGGAGGGGGCAATCGCGCTGGGGCGGCGCCTGCTGCACGCCCTGCGCGCCCCGGACGGGCGCAGCCTGGCGGAGTTCCTGCGGCGACCGGAGGTGCGCCTGGAGCAGCTGGCCCAGGAGCGCCCCGAGCTCGCCGCCCTGGGCCTGGGCCCGGACGTGATCGAGACCCTCGAGAGCGACATCAAGTACGCCGGCTACGTCGAGCGTCAAGCTACGAACGTGGCGCGCATGCGCAAGCAGGAGACCACCCCGATTCCGACCGACTTCGACTACGCCACCCTCGCCGGGCTGGGCAGCGAGGCGCGCGAGAAGCTGGGCAAGCTGCGACCCGGCACCCTGGGCGCGGCGGGCAGGATCCCGGGGGTGCGGCCGCCGGATGTGGCCCTGCTCGCGGTCCACGTGGAGCGGCGGCGCAGGGGCTAGCGCTCGAGGCGGCGCAACCGCTGGCGCGCGGAGCGAGCGCAGCAAGCCCGCGGTGCCCTCACCCTCCGTCGGGCGAGATGCGCACGTCCAGCGCGTCCTGCGGGCCGACCTGGAGCCGTCCGAGGGCCTTGTCGCCCGCCAGGAGGCGCAGCTCGTACACGCCGCGGGGCATGGGTTCGAAACGGAAGGCCAGCAGGCCGTCCGCGTCGGGCTCGAGGTCGATGTGGCCCGTGATGCGCTCGCCGGAGGCGTCGAACAGGGCGACCCGCAGGCCGTTCGGGTCGTGGCTGCCGGACCAGGCTTGCCCGGCGACCGAGAGGCACGGGGACACGCTGAAGTCGAGGCCCCGACGCACGCCGTGCGCCTCGAGCTCGAGGTCCCGACCCTCCGGCGCGGAGCAGCCGGCCACGCGCGGAGCGATGTCGTAGTGGCCGGGGGGCAGGCCCTCGAAGCGGTAGCGCCCCTTCTCGTCCGTCTCGACCCGGATCGAGTCCATGCCGATGCGCACGTTCGGGCCGCCGAAGGAGTAGCTGGCCTCGACGGCGCCGCCCGCGAGCGGCGAGCCGTCGTCGCGCAGCACCTGGCCCTCGATCAGGCTCCTGGCCAGACCGTCCAGGACCAGGCGCTCGAGGGGCGAGTCACCCGCCGCGAGCTCGTACACGGCCGTGCCCGAGCGGCCGCCGTCCGCATCGGAGAACTCGCCCCGGCGCGCCATCACGTGGAAGCTGCCCGTGGGACGATCCTCGAAGCTGAAGTGCCCCTCAGCGTCGGCGACGTCCATGGAGTAGTTGCCCTGGGCGTCGATCCCGTGCACGTAGGTACCGGCGGCGGGCGTCTCGCCGTCGGGCAGCAGGACGATGCCCTGGAGGTTGCAGCCGCTCGGCGTGATCGAGACCTCGAAGTGGAAGGGACCCGTCTCGCTCCAGCGGGCTGCATAGGCGCGCATGGGCGACGTGGCGTAGCCCTGCGCACTGGCCATGACGCGCACGATGGCCAGCACGGTCCCGTCCTCGAGGACGTGCTTGTCGGGTTCGACGCCGACCAGCTCGAAGCGGCCGTGGGCATCCGCGATCGTCTTCGGGTGCAGGCCGTCGGCGTCGAAATCCCAGGAGTCGGTCCAGACCTCCGCCCCGGGGACCGGGGCGCGGGTCACCTCGTCCAGGATCAGGCCCGTGACCCGCGCGCCGTGGACGAGCTGGATCTCGAGCTCGTGGGACTCGCCGCCCGTGAGCTCGATCTCTACTTCGTGCTTCGCGGTGGGGTAGCCCTCCACCCGCGCGAAGTAGCCGATCCAGGTGCAGGCGCTCGGTACTTGCAGCTCGAAGCGACCCTCGGCGTCGAGCTCCGTGTCGAGGCTGCCGAACGAGTCGCTGCCGGGGGTGTTCCAGTCGATCCAGAAGCGGCCGGGCCCCTCGACCGGAACCCCGTCGGGGTCGAGCACGCGGCCGAAGAGCCGCGGGCGAGGCAGGAGTCGAAAGTAGACGGTCCCGCGCTCTTCGGAGGTGACGACGAGTCGGCTGGGGAGCAGCTCGCCGTGCCTCGCGACGAGTACATGGGCGTCGACGTCCGGGTCGCTCAGGGGCAGCTGGAAGCGTCCCGCGGCGTCGCTCTGGGTGCGCTGGGCGGTCTCGTCTGCGTAGACGAAGGCGCCCTCGATGGGGGTGCCCTGCGCGTCCACGACGAGGCCTTCGAAGTACGCAGCGCGCGCCCTCTCGCCGGCGAGCGCCGGCGCAGCTCCGAGGCCGCGCGTGCGTGAGGCGTCCGGCACACTGGGCGCGTCCAGGTCGCGTTCCGGGGTTGCGAGCGCCGCGGGAGCGGATCGGCCGGCGTCCACGCTCTCCAGGCTCGGAGCGCCCTGCGGGTCGAGGGGCGTCGGGCGCGTCGCGAGGTAGGCGCCCAGGGAGATCAGGGCCACGGCGGTGGCTGCAGCGAGACTTGCGACGGTCGATTTCGTGGCCAAGAGCAATCCTCCGGTCAACAGGGTCGCCAGGGAGCCCCCGCTGCTGGCGCTCGTGGCTGCGCTCGTCGCGCCCATGAACGCAGGCGGCGACGGTGTCGCGGACGGAGCCGTGCCCAAGGGCAGCAGGGGGGATGCGGGCAGCTTCGCCAGGCCGGCGAAGGCCAGGCACCAGGCTGCGCGGTCGCCGCCGTGTTCCTCGTCGAGGCGGGCGCGCAGCTGAGACAGCCCGCGGGAGAGGCGCTGGCGCACGGCAGCGGGGGAGACGCCCTTGTCTGCGGCGATTTCGGCCACGCGGCGTTCGTCCAGGTAGCGCGCGACGATCGTGGAGCGGTAGGGCTCCTCGAGCCCCAGGACCAGGTCGACCACGCGCCGCTGCAGCTCCAGGCGCTCGAGCTCGCTCGCCGGGTCAGCGCCGGAGTCGGTCGCGGGGGTCCCCCCGGTCAGCCGGCCGCTGGCGCCGGCCGCCGCTGCCGTCGCGCTCTCCGCGGCGCGTCGGTCCGCGTGGGCCCGTTCGCGGGAGGCGCGCGCCCCCTCGTCACGGTGTCGCTTGCGGGCCAGGTTGCGGGCCGCCCCCGCCAGCCAGGCCTGCAGCCGTCCCAGCCCACCCTCGCCCGCGCCCAGGTGCGGAGCGCCCTCGAGTGCCGCGACCCAGGTGTCCTGGAGCACGTCATCGGCGGCGCCCTCGTCCACCAGTCGCGCGGCCAGGGCGCGTACCCAGCGCCCTTGCTCGAGCAACCGTTCGATGTCCTGCGGGTCGGGGCGGTTCATGCTTCACGGGAAGAGTTCCCGTGCCGGGCGCAGTGTGACGAGAAGTGCCTGGATTTCTGCCACAGGACCCTCCTCAGCCCGACCCCCTCGATGCTACGAGCTAGGGGCGCAGCACGGTCACACTGCCTGGCACAAGGCCGATGGGCATGCGCTCGAGCTCCTTGTGATCGCGCAGGAGCACCAGGGTCGTCGCCGCCTCGCTGACCGAGACCACGTGCAGGTCGCCCTGGATCAGGTGCTGGTTCGTGCGCGACAGAGTGCCGTGGGCGCCGTGGGTGGTGAGGTTCAGCTGGGAGCCGTTCGCGTCGAGGATCTGGACCTGCTCCGGCGGCGCTCCGCTGCCTTCCCAGTCGACGCGCATGTGGCAGCGGCGCCAGACCGGGATCTCGACGGAGTCGGTCAAGACACCCTCCGGCGCGTCGTACTCCGGCGTGTAGCGGCGCGCGATGATGTTCGGGCCG
>JAJFFA010000655.1 GCA_021776885.1 Planctomycetota bacterium | reverse complement strand
CGCCGCGACTCCATCCCTGCTGCGGCTCTCCCCGCGGGCCACCGATCAGGAGCGCGCGCTCCTGCGCCGGCGCACCGAGCTGCGTATCGAGCGCGACATCGAGGACATCGACCGGCAGCTCGCGGAGGTGCGCGGGATCCTCGGCGAGACCGAGCGCCTGGCGGACCTGGTGCCGGAGATCACGACGCTGGAGCCGAACCCGCGCTACCTCGAGAAGCAGCAGGATCTGGAGGAGCTGATCGCCGATGACATCGGCCTCGGGCAGTCGATCCTCATCAAGGAAGAGAGCCTCAACAAGACCAAGGAGCAGCTCGAGCTGGCCTACCAGTGCGAGTCGATCCACGACACCTGGGACTTCAAGATCACCAGCAACCGTGCCCTGCAGCGCGAGCTGGCCGCGACGAGCGCGCAGATGGAGGTGCTGAAGAAGCTGGACGAGGCCGGAGACGCCAACCTCAGCGTGTACCAGGAGCCGACCCTGCCGCGCAAGAAGGATGGCCCCAAGCGCCTGAAGACCCTGCTCATGGGCCTGGCGGGCGGCCTCTTCGCCGGCCTGGGCCTGGCGGTGCTGCGCCAGCTCGCCGACTCACGCGTGCGCTACCCGCGTACCCTCGAGCGCCAGATGGGCCTGCCCGTCCTGGCCGTGGTGCCCGAAGTGCGCTCCCTGCGCAAGCTGGGCAAGGAACAAGCGGTGAGCGTCTGATGGAGAAGGTCATCGCAGGCATCCGCCCCCTGGCGGACACGATCTGGACCAACCTGGTGCCCCTGCGCGCGGAGTACGAGTGCCCGCGCATCCTGTTCGTGGGCACCGAGTCCGGCGCGGGGACGACCGTCGTCTCGGCGGCGACGGCGATCGGCCTGGCGCGTCACCTGCGCACGGAGGTCGTGCTGGCGGAGACGACCCTGCAGCGCCCCGCCCTGGCGGACTACCTGGGCATCGCCAGCACCCCCGGTCTTTCGGATGTGCTCGACCGCCGCGCGCGCCTGACCCAGGCCATCCAGCACCACCCGGGCCATCCTCAGCTGGTCGTGATCACGGCCGGCAGTCCGCGTCCTTCGGTCCCGGGGGAGTTCGCGGCCCAGGACGGGCGCGAGCTGCTGCGCGAGATCAGCTCGAGCGGCAGCTTCGTGATCTTCGACGCGCCGCCGCTGCACACCCACCCCGAGACGCGCCTGCTCCTGGAGCACATCGACGGCGTGGTGCTGGTGGTCCGCGCGCGCTCGAGCCGCAAGGCTGAAGTCGAGGAGACGTTGAAGATCCTCCAGGCGTCCGGCAAGCGCGTGATCGGTTCGGTGCTGAACCGCTTCCGCTCGGACATGCCGTTCTCGGCGGCCTAGCTCGGCCCGGCCTAGCTCGGCCCGGCGGCTCGGCCTCAGAGCGCCTCGATGCGAGGCTTCAGCCCGAGCTGCTCGAGGTCGCGCTTGATCTCGGTCTGGTAGACGGGATTCATGACGAGCACTCGATCGGGTTGCAGCTCGACCAGGCGCCCGGGGGCGATGATCTCCTGCCCCGTGCCCGCGACGAACTTGCCGTGCTTGTCGGGGTTGATGTCGACGACGTGCTCGACTCCACCCTCGACGCACTCCAGACCCAGGGTCGAGAGCAGGCCCGTGGCCTTCGAGCCCGATCCCCACAGGACGACGCGCTCGCCCCGCTCCAGAGCTTCGGAGAGGGTCTGGTTCCAGCGGCCGAGGGTCTCGCGGCAGGAGTTGCGGAACGTCTCTACGCCCTGGACGACCCGCGCCAGATCCTGCTCCTGGTCGACGGGGCTCGAGGCTGTGGCGCGGCTAGGAAGCGGGCGCGCGAGGAGCTGCAGGTACTGGTCCCCGTAGTGGCTGGCCAGCTCCAGCAGGGCGAAGCCCGCGCCGCGGAAGAGTCGCGCCATGGAACCCAGGGTGAAGTACGAGCAGTGCTCGTAGTAGATGTCCCAGAAGGCACCCGACTCCAGGACTCGCCCGACGTCCGGCACCTCGATCAGCACGAGGGTGTCGCTGCCGTTCAGGTTGCTGCGCAGGAGCTGAGCGAACTCCTGGGGACGGGGCAGGTGTTCGAGGGTGTGGCGGCAGACCACGGCGTCCGCTGCAAGGTCCGCGTGGTGTGCGGCGTACTCCTCGTGCAGGAAGCGCAGACCGAGGCCGCTGCTGGCGTCCACGCGCCCGGCGGTCGAGCTGGGGTCGATGCCGATGCCGCGGTTCTCGCCCGTGCGGCAGAGCTGCTCCAGGAACTCGCCCTTGCCGCAGCCGATCTCGACGACGGTCGCGTGGCGCAGGCCGTGTTCGTTGACCAAACCACCGACGACTCCCCCCAGCCAGCTGGAGAAGGTCTGGGAGTGGCCCTGGGTCTCCTCGTAGCCCTCTCGATAGTCGATGCGCGAGGGATCGAAGGCGGCGTTGAACAGGAAGCCGCAGGTTTCGCAGACCGCGAGCAGCACGTCGCCCCGGGGGAACTTGCGCGCCTCGTCCGCGGCATCGATCAGGACGCAGCTCTGGGTGGGGACGCCATCGACGGAGTAGACGGTCCGCGCCCCCGGGGCGCTGCAGGCGGGGCAGGCCGCCCCGAGCACCCGATCGGGAAACCCGACGCGGGCAGGTAGCGCGGGGGAGGACGGCATGGGGCCCGAGAATACGGCCCACAGACTGCTTCTCGAAGCCGCTCGCGCCGATAGTATTCCCGTGGGCTGGAAACCCGCCCAGCTGCCCACCCCATGCTTGCCCTGCGTCCCGCCTTCAGCCACCCATCCAGCCCCGACCCGTCCAACCCCGACCCGGCGACGGACGGACCCCTGCGCCTGCTCTGCCTGGGGGCCCATTGCGACGACATCGAGAT
>JAJFFA010000654.1 GCA_021776885.1 Planctomycetota bacterium | reverse complement strand
GGTTCCACTCCCCGTCCAGCCGCCCCTCGACGTACGCCCCCGCACGCTCGGGGGTCCCATCGGGGTAGAACGAGCGGAAGGCCCCGTGCAGCCGCCCCCCACGCCACAGGGACTCCTTCCAGAGCTCTCCATTGCCGTGGTGCTGGCGCACGGGCTGCGGGGAGCAGGCCGCCAGGACCAGGAGCCAGAGCAGCCAGGGGCTCGGGACGGGCTTCATGGCCGAAGAATAGCGGATCCAGGCTGTCCGGGGCGCCGCCCCCCCGCGTACCGGAGGTGTGCCGTCGCACCTTGACACCCTTCGGATCCCCCTCGAAAATAGGGTGGCTCTCCCTATCGGCACCCAGGCCGACCCCGGCGCGCATGGTCGCGGGCGTTTCGCCCCCGCGTCGTTGGCTCCCTCCGTACCCTTTCCCGGCGACCTCGGATTCCCCATATGAAACTCCACCGTACTCTCCTTCTGGCCGCCCTCGCGGCGTCCCTGCTCGGGACCGCGACCCAGGCCCAGAACCTCGACGTCGAGCTGGTCACCGGCGGCCTCAGCGCGCCGCTCTTCGTCGATGCCGCCCCCGGCGACTCGGACCGGCTCTACGTGCTCGAGCAGAACACGCGCCGCGTGCGCGTGATCGAAAACGGCAGCCTCCTGGCCATGCCCTTCCTCGACCTCTCCGGTGTCGCCTCGAGCGGCGGCGAGCGCGGGCTGCTGGGCATCGCCTTCCACCCCGACTGGGTGGCCAACGGCCGCTTCTTCGTCTCCTACACGAACACCTCCGGAAACTCGCGCGTCATGGAGTACGCGCGCACGACGCCCAACGTCGCCAACCCGACCGCGGTGCAGACCATCCTGACCCAGAACCAGCCCTTCTCGAACCACAACGGCGGCTGCATTCGCTTCGGCCCGGACGGGAAGCTCTACATCGGCCTCGGCGACGGCGGCAGCGGCAACGACCCGGGCAACCGCGCCCAGACCCCGACCACCAACCTGGGCAAGATCCTGCGCCTGGACATCGACCTGCCCTCGCCCTTCATCCCGGCCGACAACCCCTTCGTGGGCGACCCGTCGACCAACGACGAGATCTGGGCCCTCGGCGTGCGCAACCCCTGGCGCTTCAACTTCGACATGGCCAACGGCGACCTCTACATGGGCGATGTCGGCCAGAACCAGATCGAGGAGATCAACTGGGTTCCCGGCACCAGCACCGGTGGCGAGAACTACGGCTGGCGCTGCATGGAGGGCAACAGCTGCACGGGCCTGAGTGGTTGCACCTGCATGGCGGCCAGCCTGACCGACCCGGTGCAGACCTACAACCACGGCCTGGGTTGCTCGGTGACCGGCGGCTACGTCTACCGTAGCCCCGAGATCCCGGGCCTCTCCGGCACCTACTTCTACGGCGACTTCTGCTCGAGCCGCATCTGGTCGTTCCGCATCGTGGGCGGCGCGGTGACCGAGTTCACCGACCGCACGACGGAGCTCTCGGGTCCGGTGGGCAACATCAGCTCCTTCGGCCAGGACAACGAAGGCAACGTCTACATCGTCGACTCGAGCGACGGGCAGATCTTCAAGATCGTGGGCGACTGCGGCAGCACCCTGCGCTACTGCCAGTCGACGCCCAACTCGAACAGCGCGGGCGCGGTGATGAGCAGCGCCGGCCCGGCCGAGATCGGCACCAACAACTTCAGTGTCGTCGCCGCCGCGGCCGCCACGGGCAGCTTCGGCCTGTTCTTCTACGGACCGAACCAGATCATGGCCCCCTTCGGCGACGGTTTCCGCTGCGTCGGTGGCACGACCTCGCGCCTGAACCCGCCGGTGATGACCGACGGCTTCGGTGACGTGACGCGTCAGGTCGACTTCAACGCGCCGCCGGCCAACGCGGGCGCCGGCCAGATCACCCCCGGGAGCACCTGGAACTTCCAGTTCTGGTTCCGCGACCCGATGGGTCCGGGCGCCACGGGCTTCAACCTGACGGACGGCCTGTCCGTGATCTTCTGCCCCTGACCTGGAAGGGACCCTCGAGGTCCTGATCGCTGGCACTCTGCGCCCGGCCCTCTCGAGGGTCGGGTGCTGTTGTCGGGTGCTGTTGTCGGGTGCCGGGGCCGCGGCCTACTCGACCACCGCGCGGAAGCGCTCGCGCAGCGCGGCCACGGCTTCGGGGTCCAGCACCTTCGAGGGCGTCATGGTCTCCAGGACCGTCACGGACTCCTTCAGGGTCGCGCGGATTTCCTGCTGCACGCTGAGGGACAGGCCACGGCCGCGGTTGCCCTCGAAGAACTGGGCCAGCACCTTGCAGGTCTCGACCAGGGCATCCATGTCGTCCGCCGCGCTGGCCGCGATCGCCCGCACCCGGAAGCTCTTCTCCTGGGGCGACAGGACGAGGGCCTGGTCCACCAGGGCCAGCGCCTCGACGCCCAGCTCGCGCCGGCGTGACGGGTCGCCGGGATCGCCTGCGTAGCAGCGCCACATGGCGCGCAGGCGCAGGGCATCGTGGAAGCAGAAGTCTCTGGGCGAGGCCTCGGCCAGGCGCGGCTCGAGGCGGTAGAGCGCCGGCCAATCGAGCTTCTCGGCGGCGATCGCGCCCTCGATGACCGCCCGCCCCGGATCGGCGAGGGACTCGAGCAGGGCACGCGTGGCGTCGTCCGCCTCCCCGCTGACGAGCTGCGGCAGGGAGGGCAGGAGGACGGCGTAGGCGGCGTCGGCGTTCGAGGGATCGATCCCGTAGGCGCGCGAGAAGGCCTTGCGCGCGCCCATGGTGTCGCGCTTGATCTCGGCCAGACGGCCCACCGCCAGCATCTGGCCCAGGGCGTCGCGGGTCTCGGTCGCCAGCTTCGAGCCCTTCTCGGGCAAGCCGAGGTCGACCAGGCGGGCGGACATGTAGACCCGGTCGAGCTTGTCGCCCAGGGTCTCGAACAGGCCGCCCTCGACCCGGAACAGGGGGCAGTGGGGAAAGAAGAGCTCGTCCACGCGGGTCTTGAGGCTCTGGCCGATGGTCGGCGACGAGCGCATGGCGAGCAGGTTCCAGTCGTCCGTGTTGGGCTGGGCGCCAGCGCAGACCGCGACCAGGCCGTCGTGGTCGAGGGCCAGGGACGCCGCCACGTCCTCGAGCAAGGAGAAGCCTTGCTCGGCGTAGAACCCGGGGGCGGAGGCCATGGGCTCGCCACTGGCCGCGATGTCGCGCTCGACCTCGAGGGGCGAGCGCGAGCCCATGAACAAGAGGAAGGTCGGCCCGGGCCGATAGAGCCGCGTGTGCGGGAACGCCGAGAGCAGCGTCGCGCCCAGGGTGCGGAACAGCTCCTCGTCCACGAAGCCCGCGTTCATCCACTGCACGAAGACGCCCTCGTCCGTGAGGTGCTCGTCGACCTGCTGCATGAACTCGCGCGTGTACAGGTGCGAGGCCCCCGCCGTCCAGGGGTGCGAGGGCTGGGAGACGATCACGTCGTAGCGCCGGTCGGTCAGGGCCAGGGCGCCGCGGGCGTCGTTCTCGATCAGGGTGATGCGCGGGTCGGCCAGGGGGTTCTTGGCCCGGCGCGCAGCGATGGCGCGGTTGGCGGCGATGACCTCGGGCTCCAGCTCGATCACATCGATGCTCTCGAGCGAGGGCGGAACGCGCTCGAGGGCCACACCGCCACCGAGCCCGATCATCAACATGTCCCGCGCCGCGGGCCGCGCAAAGACCGGGAAGATCGAGAGCCACTCCTGGTTGCGCCCCACCGGCGGAATGCCGCGCGGCATGATCGCCGCCTCGGGCAGCCCGTTGGTGCGCAGCTGGAAGGCGCCGTCGCGCTCGAGCATGACCACACTCGCCGAGCGCCCGACCTTCGAGAAGGCCACGGGCAGGTCCGTGATGCGCATCGAGGGGAAGGGCGAGGACGTCAGCAGGCGCAAGGGAGCCGTCAACGGGAAGCCCGACAGGCCCAGGGGCACGCAGGTGAGCAGGATGCCAGCGGCGGCCAGGGCGCAGGTCAGACCGCGAGCGACGCTCCCGAAGCCGCCCAGCAGGACGACGGTCGCCACGGCCAGCAGCAGGTTGATGCTGATGGCCACCTGGGCCGAGCCGGCGAAGCCCAGAGCCGGGATCAGCCAGAAGCCGGACACGATGGCCCCCACGATCGCCCCGACGGTGTTCCAGGCGTAGACCCGGCCCGAGACGGGCCCGGCGTCCTCGTCGCCCCGGGCCAGGATGCGCAGGGCGAAGGGGAAGGTCGCACCGATGCACAGGGTGGCTGGCAGCAGCACCCCCATGGCCAGGAGCACCGTCGAACGCACGTCGATGTCCCGGCCCGGGACCATCTCCGCGGCGCGCTGGGGCAGGCCGTCCATCGAGCGCCAGATGACGATGGACAGGATCGCCGTGCCCAGCTGCACCACGGCGAAGCCGATGGCCGAGCCGCGTGCCGTGCGCGCGAAGCGCGACGCGACGGCACTGCCCAGGGTGATGCCCGTCAGGAAGGCCGCGAGCATCGTCGCGAAGGCGTGCACCGAGCCGCCCAGGACGTGGGACAGGAGCCGCGTCCAGAGCACCTCGTAGGTGAAGGAGACGCTGCCCGAGATCAGGATCAGGGGCAGGATCCAGCGCGCACGGCCCAGGCTCACGGGAGCGCTTCCGGCGCCCTCCCCGTCCTCGGCCATGGGACGCGCCCCGCGCGACAGGGCCGCCGCCAGGAGGAACACCAAGAGGTTCGTCGCCACGCCGGCCCAGACCGTGCCGCGCAGGCCCAGGCGCGGCAGGAGGACGAAGGCGGCGACCAGGGTGCCGGCCACGGCCCCGGCCGTGTTCATGGCGTAGAGCAGGCCCACCCGGCGGCCGATCTGGTCCTCGGCGTGCACCGCCTGGCGCGCGAGGATCGGCAGGGTGGCCCCCATCAGGGCCGTGGGGATCCCCAGGATGAAGAAGGCGCAGACCAGGTAGAAGACGGTGGACGAGAGAGCTCCGGCGTCCGGCGGGCCGGGCTGGCCGCCGATCAGCTGGACCTGGAGGCCGCGGGCCAGCTCGAGCAACAGGGGCACAGCCAGGGCGGCCAGGGCGATGCCCAGCTCGAGCAGCCCGTACACCAGCACGGGTCGCTTGACCCGGCGCGCGAAGGGGCCTGCCAGGCCGGCGCCGAGGGCCAGGCCCGCCATGTAGGCGGCGAGCACCGTGGCGATGGCCAGCTCGGAGGTCCCGAAGACGATCGAGAACTCGCGCATCCACGCTGTCTGGTACAGCAGCGCCGCGAAGCCCGAGAGCACGAAGCACAGGACGATCCCGAGGAAGGAGATGTCGCGGCCGGCGCGCTGCGGCGCGGGGCCGAGCTCGGCGTCGGGAACGACGGTGGTGGTGTCCATGGTCTCTTGCCGGGGCAGCCGTCGGAGCGACGGGGGGGATGGGGCGCGCTGGGGCCACGAAACGCGGCGCAACAAGTTACCCCCCCGGGGAGGCGACGCCAAGACGGTCGCGGCTGGCGCAGCCCACGGACGCGCGAGATCGGGGCTACGAAAAGAGCGGCGCCGCTTGCGCGACGCCGCTCCTTGCTTACGCCGTTCTGACTCCGGTTACCCGGAACCAGTCACGGGATTACTGGAAGTCGATGCTGTAGGCGTTCGTGGTGTTGAACGGCTCGACCATGCCGTCGCCGTCGAGGTCGCCGGCGGCCATCGTCTCACGGTGCCAGTACTGGAAGTTCGACTGCGCGCCACTCATGATCGACGTGTAGTAGCCAGCGCCGGTGTCGAGGACGACGGTGCGGCTGTTGCCGACGGCCGAGCCGACCGGGAACACGCGACGGGTGGTGCCACCGACGCAACGGACGCCTTCGCCGAAGTCCGGGGTGCCCGCCAGTTGGTTCGGGCCGAAGAACAGAAGACCCGAGGTGTTCGGGATCGGGGCGGCCACGAAGGTCAGACCCGCGGCGCCAGCCACGTTCGAACCCGAAGCCGACAGGCCACCGTTGCCGCCGGTCGAGTTGAGGCTCGAGGGGCAGTACGCGGTACCCGGATCGCTGCCACCGCCGCAGTCGGCGCTGGTGTCAGCGAACATGAGCTGCCAGTAGGAGGCGTAGGGGTTCGAGTCGTTGCCGTTGCAACCACCGAAGAAGAAGCAGCCGGTCGTGGCGACCGAGT
>JAJFFA010000653.1 GCA_021776885.1 Planctomycetota bacterium | reverse complement strand
ATCACCGGCAACTCGATCGTGTCCTACACCGTCGACTTCGCTCCGGGTACGGGCCCGGGGCTCGTGCAGGTCCAGGAGCTGAGCCTCCTGGGCGCCTTCCAGACGGATCTGTGCGCGACCCGCACCGATGTCTTCCTGGCCCTGGAGCAGGGCGGCCTGCAGCGCTACTCGATCGAAGCCGACGGCAGCCTGACCCTGGGGGCCGAGCTGTCGCCCGGGGTCTCGTTCCAGTCCCTGAGCGTCGACCTCGGCCTGCGCGATGTCTACGCTCTCGACGCGCAGCAGCACGAGCTCCACCACTTCTCCGTATCCTCGTTCGACGCCGTCCTGCGCTCGCGCACGCGGGTGCGCCAAGGGGCCGGGGAGCTCGCCATGCTGCACGGACCGGCCGTATTTCCGCGCACGCGCCACACGCTGGTCACCCTTCCGGACCAGGACCAGCTCGTGTCCTACGAGGTCGACTACGCGGCGGGCGACCTCGTTCCGGTTCCCGCCGGCGCGGTTGCGACGCCCGCGGGCCCCGGCGCGCTGGTCGTGGACGAGCTCGAGGACAACGTCTACGTTGCCAACCGCGACGCCGGCTCGATCTCACGCTTCGCCTTCGATGCGGGTGTCCCGAGGGAGCGCTCGGACGTCGCCAGCGGCCCCCTGCCCGCGGAGCTCGTGCTCGACCCATCGCAGCGTTTCCTCTTCGCTCGCCTGGAGGGCGAGCCCGGCATCGAGCGCTTCGACCTGGCGCCGGACGGGACCCTCACCCCCGGCGCCACCACGACGCTCGCGGTCGAGGCCCTGCGCGGGCTGGTCATCGACCCGACCGGGCGCTTCCTGTACGCCAGCGATGCGGCGGGTGCCCTCGCGGGCTTCGGCCTCGATCCGGCCACGGGGGCCCTCGCGCCCCTCGGGCCCCCCCTGGCCTCCGGGTCGGCCGGCGCCCTCGGCGAGCTGGCCTGCGACCTCCAGGGTCGCGCCCTGTACGTCGCGGACAGCGCCGGCAACCTGCTGCAGTTCGCGATCGACGGGGAGAGCGGACAGCTGTCGCCCCTCTCGCCGCCCGCCCTGCCCGCCGAGCCGGGGTCGCTGGGGATCGCCGCCCACCCGCTGCGGCCGCGCCTCTACGTGACCAACGCGGACAGCGAGTCGATCTCGGTCTTCGACTACGACCCCCTGACCGGCAGCGCCTTCCCGTCGACCAGCTCCGTCGAGCAGTTCTACGCCTACCCGCGCCCGCTCGACGCGGTTGTCGACGCCAGCGGGACCTACCTCTACGTGGCCCATGACGCGCCCGAGGCTCCCACCCTGCGCCTGTGGTGCGTCATCTGCACGAACGGGCCGGAGGAGTACGGCGCCCTGACCACGGGCACGGCCGCGCCCGGGGTCTTCCCCGGCACGGGACTCGGGAACTGACGCCCGCCGCGCGCTATCTTGGCGCGCCGTGAGCTCTGCCCCCATGCCAGGGGCGAGGTGGGGGGCGAGGCGGCGCACCTGGCCCCTCGCCCCGCTCGCCTTCGTCGCCGCCTGCCACTTGCCGGTGAGTCTCGTCGTCGACGCATCGACGGTGCGCGAGCTCGAGCGCACGGTGTTCGTCGAGGGCCTGGACGAGGGGCGCGTGCGGACGGCCGTGCGCACCTGGCTGCCCTTCACCGGCGAGCCCCTCGCGACGGACCCCGAGCGCTACTGGCGCTGCGACCGCTCCGTCGGACCCTTCGCCCCGACCGACCTCGTCGCCGGAGCCGCGGCCCTCGATGGGCTCGCGTCGGGGGATCTGATCCTGGCCAAGAACGACAAGCCCCAGGCCCTGGGCACCACCCTGACCCTGTCGCGCTTCACGCTCTACACGCACATCGGCTTGCTCGAGATCGATGCCCAGGGCACGCCCTTCGTGCACGAGTCCTGGCCCACGATCCGGCTCCTGTCCCTGGCGCCGAGCCTCGCGGCGCGCTTCTCCGGCAAGGTCGCGCGGGTGCCCCTCGCGGCGTACGTCGCGCGCTACGACACCCTCAGCTTCGTGCGCCTCGCGGGGCTCGACGCCCAGGCCGTGCGCGGTGTGCTCGAGGAGGCGCGCCTGGCGCGCGCCGAGGGCGTGGCCTTCGACCCGCACCACGACCCGGACGATCCGCGACTCTCGTGCTCCGAGTACCTCGAGCGGCTCTTGACCCGCGGCGCGGGGCTCGAGCTCGTCCTCGATCCGATCCCGGTCTGTGCACGCGCCTCCGTGCAGGCCCTCGTGGGCGGGCTCGGCTTCCGCACCCTGGGCTACGTTGTGCCCGACGCCTTCGCACGCCAGCCGGGCGCGCGCGAGGTGGGCGTGCTGAGCCGACTCCCGAGCGAGGGCGCGGTGCGTGCGTCGAACGAGGCCTACCGGGTCTTGCACGCACACTTCATGGCGGCGGACGACGGGGTCGGCGTGGGCAGCTACGTGCGCTACGACCGCGTGAGGCTCGTGCGCTTCCGCGAGAACGTGGCCGCCTTCCTGGCCTGGTCCGCGGCCTACGGCGACAGTGCGCAGGAGCTCGATGGAGAGCGCCTGGAGGCGGACCTGAAGCGCCTCTTGCCGGCCTTCTTCCAGCGCCTGGACTGAGGCGCGCCCGGGCGGGCGTCGCGGGCGGGCAAGGCGGGCGGGAACGGAAGCCGAGCTTGGTGGAGACGAGGGGGCTCGAACCCCTGACCTTCGCATTGCGAACGCGACGCTCTACCAGACTGAGCTACGTCCCCATTTCGGAGCGGGAGTATAGACCCCGGTGCCTCCGGGGGGAAAGGCCCCCCGCGACTTCCCTCCAGCTCGGCGGCGGGCGCGGACGACCCGTACCATGGTCGCCCGCCATGATCGCGCTCTTCCTTGCACTGGCCGCCCAACCCATGGCCCCGGCTCCCCAGGCCGCGGGCGCAGAGCCGACCCCCAGGGGGTGGTACGAGGTCGATGTCCCGGAGGGCTTCTACCTGTCCCTGGCCGATGGGGCCCTCGCGGGCCGGCCGGGGGAGGGCAGCGTGGGCTTCTCGGGCGGCGACCTGGTCGCCAATCCACGCCTCGCGCGCTGGCCGCGCTCCGGCGCCGAGCGACTCTCCGTCTACCTGGCCCGTGGCGGCGGCCAGCCCGTGGACGACACCCGACCCGAGCCCGGCGACGAGTTCCTCTTCGACCTGGGCGGCGACGACTGGGGCCTGCTGCGGGTGGTGCGTGCCGACGCGGACTACCTGCGTCTCGAGGTGGCCTGGGCCGAGGCCGGCGAGGCGCAGCTCGAACGCGACCCGCCCCAGCTCGAGGCGCTGTGCGACGCGAACGGCGTGACCCTCGACTGGCCCGCCGAACCGGGCGCCGAGTACGTCGTCTGGCGGCACGACCCCCTGGCCCAGGATGGCAGCGACGTGCCGCTCGAGGTGGCGCGGGTGCGCGCCGGGCGCGCGCAGGACGAGGTCACCCTGTCCCTCGGAACTCTGGTCGAGTACAGCGTGGCCCGCGCCGACCGGCCGGCCTTCGGAATGCGCGTCCGGGCGCTGCGCTCGCGCGCGCCGCCGGAGTGGCCGGTCGAGCTGAGCCGCGGCATGGCCCTCGACCTGCTCAGCGGCGAGGAGGCCGGCGCGGCGGCACACGTCGATGTGCTCTACGAAGGGCCGAAGCACGTCAATCTGCGCGCCAAGAGCGGCGTGCGTCTGCTGCGCTTGCCCGAGGACG
>JAJFFA010000652.1 GCA_021776885.1 Planctomycetota bacterium | reverse complement strand
CCGTGCCCGAGGAGTACGGTGGCGCCGGCCTGGGCAACCTGCCCCTGGCCCTGGTGCTCGAGGAGCTCAACCGCGCCTGCGCCTCCACCGGCGTGACGCTGTCGGTGCACAACAGCCTGGTCTGCGCGCCGCTGAAGAAGTGGGGCTCGGAGGAGCAGAAGAGGGCCTGGCTGCCGCGTCTCGCCACCGGCGAGGTGATCGGCGCCTACTCCCTCTCCGAGGCCGGTTCGGGCTCGGACGCGGCCGCCCTGTCCGCCAGTGCGCGCCCGGATGGCGACGACTGGATCCTGTCGGGGACCAAGATGTGGGTCACGACGGGCGAGAAGGCGGGTCTGGTGGTCGTCTACGTGCGCACCGATGCGGACGTTCCCAAGTCCAAGGGCATCAGCGCCTTCCTGGTCCCGGCCGATTCACCGGGCTTCAGCGTCGGCAAGCACGAGAAGAAGACGGGTATCCGTGCCTCGGCCACGACCGAGCTGATCTTCGACGACGTGCGCGTGCCGGCGGCGAACATCCTGGGCGAGGTGAATCGGGGCTTTCCCATCGCCCTCGACACCCTCGATGGCGGCCGCATCGGCATCGGCGCCCAGTCCGTCGGCATCGCCCGCGCTTGCCTCGAGGCCTCGGTCAAGTACGCCAAGGAGCGCGAGCAGTTCGGCAAGCCCATCGGCCAGTTCCAGGCCATCCAGTGGAAGCTCGCGGACATGGCGACGCGCATCGATGCCTCGCGCATGCTGGTGCATCGCGCCGCGTGGCTGCGCGACCGCGGCGAGCCCTGCACGCAGCAGGCCGCCGAGGCCAAGCTGATGGCCTCCCAGACCGCGAACTTCTGTGCGGACGAGTGCGTCCAGATCCACGGCGGGGCCGGCTACACCGACGACTTTCACGTCGAGCGCCTCTTCCGCGACGCGCGCATCACCGAGATCTACGAGGGCGCGACCGACATCCAGCGTCTGGTCATCGCGCGCAACCTTCTGCGCTAGCCCCGGGTCTCGCTTGGCCTCATCCGACGATCTCTCCGGACGTCTGCTTGCCGGTGAGCGGGCCGCCCTGGCGCGCCTGATCTCCTGGGCAGAAAACTCCGACCGGCGCTTCCCGGCCGCGCTCTCCAGCGTCTACGGACGCGTGGGGCGCGCCTGGCGCACGGGCATCACGGGGCCGCCGGGTGCCGGCAAGAGCACCCTGGTCAACGAGCTGGCGAGCACCCTGCGCGAGCGTGACAGGACCGTCGGCATCCTGGCCGTCGACCCCTCGAGTCCCTTCACCGGAGGCGCGCTCCTGGGCGACCGCATCCGCATGGAGGATCGAACCCTCGACCCCGGCGTGTTCATCCGCTCGATGGCCAGCCGCGGGAGCCACGGCGGCATCGCGCGCGCCACGGTCGACGCCTGCGACGTGATGGACGCCTTCGGCTTCGACGAGATCCTGGTCGAGACCGTCGGAGTCGGACAGGCCGAGTACGACGTCATCTCGGCGGCGGATCACGTGGTTGTCGTCGTCTGCCCCGGCGCCGGGGACGGCATCCAGGCCATGAAGGCCGGGCTGCTCGAGGTGGCCGACATCATCGTGGTCAACAAGTCCGACGTGCCCGGTGCCGAGCGCCTGGCGATGGACCTCGAGGAGGCCGTCCACCTGCGCACCGCGGGGCCGAGGCACGTGGCCGCCTGGGTGCCTCCGGTGGTGCAGTGCAGCGCCGCCAAGGCCGAGGGCATGGAGGCGCTCCTGGATGCCGTGGCCCGGCATCGGGAGTATCTCCAGGGGGGCGAGCTCGAGGCGACCCGCGCGCGGAAGCGCGCCGAACAGGTCCAGCGCGTGGTCTCCGAGCGGCTCTCGGAGGCCCTCTGGGGCGAGCTGGGCTACGGGGCCCTCGTCAAGTCGTTCCTCGATGCGGGCTCCACGCCTTATGATGTCGCTTCGGATGTCCTCTCGCGGGTCCTCGCCGGGGTCCCCGTCGCCGCGTCCGGCGACCGAGCGGGTGAAACAGGAGCGAGCGCTTCATGAGCAGGAACAACGACGCAGGGAGTGTCAGCGTGGTCGACCCGCGGGCCATATGGGAGCAAGCCTTTCGCAAGGCCAAGCTGCGTGACGTCGACTTCAGCACCCTGTCGGGGGATGAACTGCAGCCGGTCTATGGACCGGACGACGTCGAGCTCGACGAGCACGCGGACCTGGCGCTACCCGGGGTCTTCCCGTACACGCGCGGCATCCACCCCAGCATGTACCGCGGTCGCCTGTGGACCATGCGCCAGTTCGCCGGCTTCGGTGCCGCCCACGAGACCAACCAGCGCTTCAAGTTCCTGCTCGAGCACGGGCAGACCGGCCTCTCGACCGCCTTCGACTTCCCGACGCTGATGGGGCGCGACGCCGACGATCCCCTCTGCAAGGGCGAGGTCGGCCAGGTGGGGGTGGCGATCTCGAGCCTGAAGGACATGGAGAGCCTGATGCAGGGCATCCCCATGGATCAGGTCTCGACGTCGATGACGATCAACGGGCCGGCGCCGATCGTGCTGGCCTTCTACATCGCTTGCGCCGAGAAGCAGGGGGTCGACCCCAAGGTCATTCGTGGCACGGTTCAGAACGACATCTTGAAGGAGTACCAGGCCCAGCACGCCTGGCTCGTCGCCCCGGAGCCCGCGCTGCGCATGATCACGGACGTGATGGCGTACTGCACCGAGCACGTGCCGAACTTCAACACGATCTCGATCTCGGGCTATCACATCCGCGAGGCGGGCTCGACCGCGGCCCAGGAGCTGGCTTTCACCCTGGCCAACGGCATGGAGTACGTGCGCCGCGGCGTGGCCGCGGGCCTCGACGTCGACCAGTTCGCCCCGCGCCTGTCTTTCTTCTTCGACAGCCACCTCGACTTCTTCGAGGAGATCGCCAAGTTCCGAGCGGCGCGCCGCATCTGGGCGCGCAAGATGAAGAACGACTTCGGCGCCAAGGACCCGCGTTCGTGGATGTGCCGCTTCCACACCCAGACAGCGGGCGTCTCCCTGACTGCGCAACAGCCCGAGAACAACATCGTACGCACGGCCTTCGAGGCCCTGGCGGCGGTGCTCGGCGGGACGCAGTCGCTGCACACCAACTCGATGGACGAGACCCTGTCCCTGCCCACCGAGAAGGCGGTCAAGATCGCCCTGCGCACGCAGCAGATCATCGCCGAGGAGGTCGAGGTCGCGAACGTCGCCGACCCCCTCGGAGGCTCGTGGTTCGTCGAGTCCCAGACCAACCGCCTTGAGGCCGAGGCCGAGCGCTATTTCGAGGAGATCGAACAGCGTGGGGGGGTCGTGCCCAGCATCCAGGCCGGCTACTTCCAGAGCGAGATCCACCGCTCGGCGGTGCGCTACCAGCGTGCGGTCGAGCGCGCCCAGAAGCGCGTCGTAGGCGTCAACTGCTTCGTCGAGGACGAGGCCGGCCCCGAGATCGAGATCCACCGCATCGACCCGGCCTCCGAGCGCCACACGGTCGACTCCCTGCGCGAGCTGCGCGAGACCCGCGACGCGGGCCAGGTGCAGCGCGAGCTGGACGCCGTGCGCGCGGCCTGCAAGGACGGCGGCAACCTGCTCGAGCGCTTCGTCGCCGCCGCCCACGCGTACTGCACGCTGGGCGAGATCGCGCAGGTCCTGCGCGAAGAGTTCGGCGAGTTCAAAGAACCCAAGATCCTCTGACCTTCTAGAGCGAGCGTTTCACCATGGGAGAGCGGAGAATCAGAGTCCTCGTAGGCAAGCCGGGCCTGGACGGCCACGACCGCGGCGCCAAGACCGTCGCCAGCGTGCTGCGCGACCACGGCATGGAGATTGTCTACACCGGCCTGCACAAGACCCCGGAGGCGATCGCCGAGATCGCCGTGCAGGAGGACGTCGACGTCGTCGGACTGTCGATCCTCTCCGGGGCCCACATGGAACTCTTCCCGCGCGTGCGTGAAGCGCTCGGCGCGCGCGGCATGGAACACGTGCTGCTGGTTGGCGGCGGCATCATTCCCAAGGACGACATCGCGGCGCTCGAGGCAGCGGGCTTCTCGAAGTTGTTCGGGCCGGGAACCAATACGGACGACATCGCGAACTACATCAAGGCCGAGATGCAAAAGCGCTGGACGAAAGAAGGGGCGGACGCATGAGCGCGAGCCCCGATCGAGAGATCTTGAACATCGACGAAGCTGCCTCGCTCCTCGGTGTCAGCGTGAAGACCTTCAACAAGGTGCTTCACTCCCAGAACATCCCCGCCCGCAAGATCGGTCGCGAGTGGAAGTTCTCGCGGCGCGCGCTGATCGATTGGGTCGGCGCCGGTCGTTCGATGGACTTCTATCGTGAGTCGTCCGACACGACCCGCGGACCCAAGGAAACAGCCGCCTCCGGCGGCCGGCGCACTGCCGGCTGGCAGATCGAGCTCGACTGAACGCCATGAGCATGCAAGCGACGTCTGAAATGAACCACGCCTTCGACCTTTCCGAAGACCAGGTGATGATCCGCGACATGGTCCGGGAGT
Source organism: Planctomycetota bacterium (assembly GCA_021776885.1). GTDB lineage: Bacteria > Planctomycetota > UBA1135 > UBA1135 > JAJFFA01. The sequence goes on along the minus strand of JAJFFA010000652.1, from coordinate 2,242 downwards.
TCGCCCAGGCGGAGCTCGCGCCCATCGCCCACGAGATCGACGAGGAGCACCGCTTCCCGCTGGAGTCGTGGAAGAAGATGGCCGAGCTGGGCTTGTGCGGGATCCCCTTCCCCGAGGACGTCGGCGGCTCGGACGGGGGCAACCTGGCTTACGCGATCGCGGTCGAGGAGATCGCCAAGGTCTGCGGCTCGACGGCCCTGACCCTCGCGGCCCACGTCAGCCTGGGGACCTGGCCGATCCACGCCTTCGGATCCGAGGAGCTGAAGGCCAAGTACGTGCCGCCCCTGGTCTCGGGCGAACACATGGGGGCCTACGGACTGACCGAACCCAACGCAGGCTCCGACTCCGGAGGAACCCAGACGACGGCGGTGCGCTCCGGCGACGACTACGTGCTCAACGGGCGCAAGTGCTTCATCACCAACGCCAACTACGCGAACACCTTCATCTGCACCGCGGTCACGGACAAGTCCCAGGGGCCCAAGGGCATCAGCGCCTTCGTCGTGCCCCGCGACATCCCCGGGTTCGCGATCGAGAAGGGCGAGCAGAAGCTCGGCATGCGGGGTTCGGACTGGGCCAGCCTGGTCTTCGAGGACGCGCATATCCCGGCCAACCACATCCTGGGTCCGGAGGGGCAGGGCTTCGCGACCTTCATGAAGACCCTCGACGGCGGCCGCATTTCCATCGGGGCCCTGGCCCTGGGGTTGGCCGAGGGGGCCTACGAGTGCGCCCTGCGCTACGCTCAGGAGCGCGAGGCCTTCGGCCAGAACCTCTCCGACCTGCAGGCCGTGCAGTTCAAGCTGGCGGACATGGCGCTGACCATCGACGCCGCCAAGCACCTCGTCTACCACGCCGCACGCCTGAAGGACGCGGGCCTGGCCTACACCAAGGAGGGCGCGATGGCCAAGCTGCACGCATCCGAGGTGGCGATGAAGGTCACCTACGACGCGATCCAGATCTACGGCGGCTACGGCTTCAGCCGCGAGTACCCGGTCGAGCGCATGTGGCGTGACGCCAAGCTGTGCACCATCGGCGAGGGCACCAGTGAGGTGCAGCGCCTGGTCATCGCGCGCCAGATCCTGCGCGGCGCGTGAAGCCGGCGAGCCAGGTCGCCCCGCCCTGGAGCGCGCGCTCGATCCGCGCCGGGGGCTGGACGATCACGGCGCTCTTCGACGGCACCATGCGCCTCGACGCCGGCGCCATGTGGGGCGTCGTGCCCAAGGCCCTGTGGGGGCGCATGACGCCCGTCGGCGAGGACAACACCCTGTTGCTCGCCCTGCGCCCGTTCCTGTGCGTACGCGACGACCTGGTGGTCGTCGTCGAGCCCGGGATCGGCGGGCGCTGGAGCGCCAAGGAGCGTCGCATCTACGCCATCGACGGGCAGCCCGACCTGGTCGCGACCCTGGCTGCCTGTGGCCATGCGCCCGGGGACGTCACCCACGTCGTCGCCAGCCACTGCCACTGGGATCACATCGGGGCGGGAGTGATCGAGGGCGAGGACGGAGCCCTGCGCCCACTGTTCCCCAACGCACGTCACTGGATGCCGGCCGTGGAGGTCCAGGCGGCCCTCGAGCCCGACCCCGCCCGGGCGGCCTCGTACAGGGCCGAGGACGTGGCTGTGGTGCGCGCGGCCGGCCTGCTGGAGACGTACGCGCAGACCACAGAGCTCCTGCCCGGCCTGCGCGCCAGGGTCCTGGGCGGCCATTCCGACGGGGTCTCCCTCCTGACCTTCGGCGAGGACGAGCCCGGCGAGACGGCCGTCTTCTGGTCCGACGTCGTGCCCACCGCCCACCACATCCAGCCGGCCTACATCATGGCCTTCGACATCGACGTGGTGCGCTCCCTCAGAGAGCGTAGCGCCTGGCTCGAGCGCGCCGCCGAGGGGGGCTGGATCGGGATGTTCTTCCACGACATCGACCGCGCATTCGGGCGTGTCCGACGGGACGGAAAACGCTACCTTTTCGAGCCCGCCTGAGGGTCCAGGACCCCACGCATACCTCCCCGTGCGCATCGTCTCACTCTGCCCCAGCCTGACGGAGCTGGTCTACGACCTCGGTCGTGGCCACGAGCTGGTCGGGATCACGACCTACTGCGTGCACCCCGCGGACCGCGTCGGTGCTGTGGAGAAGGTCGGCGGCACGAAGGATCCCGACGTGCAGCGCATCGTCGCCCTGGCTCCGGATCTGGTTCTGCTCAACGAGGAGGAGAACCGGCGCGAGGATGCCCAGGCCCTGGAGGCGGCGGG
>JAJFFA010000651.1 GCA_021776885.1 Planctomycetota bacterium | reverse complement strand
CGGGGCTCCGAGGGCGGCCGTGTGCAGGAGCCAGAAGCCCGCCGCACTCGCCAGGATGGCCGCGGCAGCGGGCAGCGCGGCGCGCAGCCCCGGCTGGACCAGGCCGCGCCAGACCAGCTCCTCGGCCAGGGGAGCCAGGAGCGCGAGGGTCAGGAGCGAGCTTCCCGACACGGAACTCCCGCGCAGGAAGAGGGCGCTGGTGAGGACGAGGGCGAGGGCCAAGCCGCCCAGATCCAGGGCGGCGAGGGGCGCATACCGGGGTCGTTCGGGGGCCACTCCGCGCCACAGCACGACGACGTAGAGCAGGAGCGAGAGGCCCAGCCGCGGACCCAGGGGAAGCCCCGCCGCGGCGCTGGCCACGTCGACCCCAGCGACACAGGCGCCGAAGAGCAGCAGCGATCGGTTGGGGGGCACGGGCGCAGGGTAGCGGATCGCCCGGCCCATGGGCGAAAGCGCACTGCCGCCCGTTCCGAGCTCGAACCAGGCCCGGGAGCGCGGCCGGCCCGGGCTTTGCAACGGCCCCCGGCCCGTACTTTGGAGCCGCCCCGGCCGGATCCAACGGGAACCGTCGCCCCGGCTTCCGTTCCCCGCCGCCACGGACCACAATCCGGTTCCGACTCCGCCCGCCCATGCATCGCCCCCTCTTCGTCGTCACCGTCCTCGCCCTCGGCCTCGGCGCCTGCTCCCAGGCCCCTTCCGAGTCGGCGGGTGACCCGGCGTCCGACCCCAGCGCCGCGGCGGCGGAGCACGGCCACGATCACGGCTCGCCCGCGGACCCCAGTGGAGGCCTGTGGTTCGCCGGGGACACGGACGAGCGCCACATGATCGGCCACCACTCCTTCGGCGAGGTGCGCGTCGGCCGCATCCTGGTGCACACCTTCCTGCTGGAGAACCGCGATGCCGCCCCGATCGCGATCCAGAGCGTGCAGGCCGCGTGCCACTGCACGCGGGTGGCGCGCCTGGTGGCCGTGACCCCCGAGGGCCAGGAGATCGAGGGCGACCCCCTGGCCGAGGGCGACCTGGTCCGCGTCCCGCCGGGGGCACGCCTGGAGCTCGAGGTGCGCATGGACACGGCGCTGCTGCAGGTGCCCGAGCGCGAGCGCGTCTCGATCCTGCGCGTACGCACGGACTCCGAGGTGACACCGTTCCTGAACCTCGAGCTGCACGTCAAGCCGCTCCAGCTCTTCCGGGTCAACCCCGTGCAGGTCGAGCTGGGCGAGATCCCGGTCCACGGCGGCAAGACCGAGGTCACGCGCATCTTCAAGAGCGACAGAGCGAGCCCGGCGAGGGTCGTCGGCGTGGCCTCCGCCCCCGAGGGCATCGCAGTCGAGCTGAGCGAGGGCAGCTCCCCCAGCGGCCCCATGTGGACCTTGACCATGACCGTCCCGCCGGGCTGGCGGCGCGGCGTGCTCCAGGAGCAGGTGCACATCGAGACCACCGATGCCGAGGGCGAGCCCGACCCCTCCGGCGACTGGAACCTGACGGTGAACCTGATCGGCAGCGTGGTGGACGACGTGCGCCTCTACCCCCCAACGCTCAACCTGCGCCAGGTCGAGGCGGATGAACCCTGGAGGGTCGAGGGCATGCTGCGCGCCCTGATCCCGGGCGCACGCATGCGCATCGTCGAGGCCCAGCTCGAGGGCGACATCGCCCAGTACGGCCGCATCGAGAGCGAGGTCCTCGACGCCGACGCCTCCGAGCGCGGGACCGTGTGGCGCGTCGTCGTCTCGGGCGACGGAGGCCTGCCCCCCGGCCGCCTCGACGGCCGCCTGCGCCTGACCCTCGACGACTCCCAGACCCCGGAGGTCAGCGCCTCGATCACGGGCTGGGTGCGCTAGCGCGGCAGAGCTGCGCCGCGCTCTCGCGCTCTCTTTCCCTTGCACGAGAGGCCTGCCGTCCTCTGGCTCTGGTAGCTAGCGCCGCCCGGGTCCGGATCCTTGTCTGGTGCGTAGTCGGACAGGCGCAAACTTCTTGATTGCGGCATAGGTGTTTCCGAAAGAGTGTTCGTTACGTTTCGCCGCTCGCTACGCAGTAGTGGCATGCAGCAGATGTGCTTCGAGCAACTGCGCTGGGGAGGGCAACAGAGTGGAGCTGGGCGGAAGAAGTCTGGCCGGTTTCAGTTGCCGCATGTAGCCAGGGAGCGGCACAGGAAGTACCTGCCGGAGCTCGTGACGCTCAAGTTGATGGAGGGGCTGCCTTCTTTGCGGCAGACGGAGGAGTGGGCGGTGATGCGGGGGATGTTCGAGTCCATGAAGGCGCTCGAGGACTTTCGGATCACGCACTTCAGCTTGATGTCGGACCATGTGCACGTGATCGTCGAGGCGGACTCGCACGAGGCGTTCACGCGGGGCATGCGTTCGTTCCTGTCGCGGATGTCGAAGCGCTTGGTCGCTCTTTGGGGCGGACGGGGCAGAACTTGCGAGTGCTGAAGGAGCGCTACCACGCTCGGATGCTCAGCGCGCCGCGTGAGGCCTGGAACGCGATCCGCTACGTGTTGAACAACTTCCGGCGCCACGGGTTCGACCTGCGCGGCGAGGTGGTGGACATCTACAGCTCGGGGCGCTGGGCCATCGAGTGGGACGCGACGATCACCGGCCGGCCGCGGGGCCCCTCTCCGATCTCCGCACCGCGAACTGGCTGTTCAACGTGGGCTGGAGAGACTGCGGCCTGATCGACATGTACGCCCGGCCGGCGTGAGCCCGGGCGCGCCAAGACAGGACCCGCGCGCCGCTCCCTCGCTCCCAGATCCGAAGCCACCCGAGCGTCTTGACATAGGACGGGTGACGAGCGGCCGGCGGTTCCTTCGAGCAACCGTGCTTTCGGGTAGACAAGCCGCGGTGCGACCCGTCCGATACGTCGATGCGACGTGTCCTGCCCGTGGTCGCCCTCGCGCTCGCCCTGGGGCTGGTCTGGTTCTGGCAGAGCTCCTCGCCCGAATCCCAGCCCGGCCCGCTGCTGCCCGCAGCCCAGCCGGCGGGAGCGGACGGCGCTGACCCGCCGCCAGTCGAAGGCGGGGACGGACGCGAGCTCGAGGCACCCGCTGACGCTGCGCGGGTGGGCGCCGGGCCGGGGGCAGGGGCGCAGGAGCCCGCGCCAGAGTCCCCCGCGACGCCCCCACCGGCACGGCCCTTCGAGGTCGTGCTGGTCGATCCCGAGAGCGGCGAGGGCCTGCCCGACTGCGAGGTGCGCGTCGAGCTGCAGGGGCGCGGCGCGCTCTTCTTGCGCAGCGACCCGAAGGGCATCCTGCGCAGCCCGGAGCCCCTGGACGCGGACTCCGTGCGCCTGGTGCACGAGGCCCAGCCCGGGCACCCGCGCTTCGAAGTGCAGCATGCCCTCGACCCCGACCACTTCGTCTTGCCCGTCGAGGGCATGCGCCAGGTGCGCGCCCATCGGCCGCGGCGCCGGGTGCACGTGCGCGTCGTCGACCCCAGTCCAGTGGCGGGGGCACGGGTGCTGCTCGCCGAGCAGCCGAGGGACCTCGAGCTCGCCGGGCGGCGCCTGTGGGCCGCGACGAGCGACGTCCAGGGCGACGCGTGGCTGGGCCCCGACGACGAAGAGCCCGAGGTCTACCTGCTGTGGGCCGAGCACGGAGAGCGCGTGTCGAGCCTGCACACCCTCGACCTCGAGCACCTGCCCAGCGCAGGCGCCCCCCTGCTCCTGGCCCTCGAGCGGGGCGCCGAGGTCACGGTCTCCGTCGTCGACGAGCACGGCGACCCCGTCGTCTCGACCCGCATCTGGCAGCGCTGGAGCGAGCTGCGGCAGAACTTCGCGCGCACCGCGCGCAGGGCATTGACCGACGCCCGGGGACACGCCGAGTTCCGCGGCCTGCCGCCCGGGGAGCACGTCTTCGATGTGCGTGACCTGCGCAGTCCGTACACCAAGATCGAGTCGGCCCTCGAGCTCGAGCTGGGCGCGCGGGAGGAGCTGACCCTGGCCCTGCCCGCCCCGAGCACCCGCCTCGCCGCCCGCGGGCGCGTGCTCGACGAGGCCGGCGAGGGCCTCGCCGGGCTGCTGGTCGGCGGGAGCGATGCGGCGGGGGACTCGCGCTTCGCGCGCAGCGCGACCGACGGCAGCTTCGAGATCTGGTCTCGTCCCAGCGACACGCTGCTCGTGGCCGTGGACGCCAACCTGACCAGTTCGCTCTTCGCCCCGCGCTCGGTCGAGGTCCCCTTCGGGACGGAGGGACTGATCTTCCGGCGCGTCGCCCAGCCGCGGGAGATGCGCGTCCTGTTCGAGGTCGTCGACGCACGCACTCGCAGGCCTGTCGCCGGGGCCGAGCTCTGGCTGCTGGAGCCCGAGCCCGGGCGCGGCGAGCTGCGCCTCGGACGCAGCGCCGCCGACGGCAGCCTCGAGGCGCTCTGGAGCAGCGCCCGTGACGACCTGACCCTGGGCCTCTGGGCCCCGGGCTACGAGGACACCCGGGTCTCACTGCCCGCGCAGGGCTCGCGGGCGGAAGGGCCCACGCGCGTCGCCCTCGAGCCCGGGGGCTCGCGCCGCTGGCGAGCGATCGACTTCATCGGTCCCACGCCCCTCGCCGGCGTGCGCGTGCTCGACACGGCCACGGGCGATGAGCTGGCGCGCAGCGACGCGGGCGGCTGGTTCAGCCTGCCCAGCGGCTCCGAGCCGGCCTCCTTGACCCTCTCCCTGCCCGGCTACGTCGAGGGCACGGCCGACACGCGCAACCGCTCGAGCTGGTACGAGCCGCAGCTCGTGATGTGGTCCGACGACTGGGAGCAGCGCCTGGAGGAAGCGCGCCGCCGGGAAGAGTGAGCCGGGGCGCTGCCCTCAGGGCAGCAGCTCGGCCACGCGCTTCTTGCCGACCTGGACCAGGAGCGCTGCGCTGGGTCGGGGCACGGGGTGCAGCGGGTCCTTCTGCACCTCCCCCGCCAGGCGCACGCCGCCCTGCTGGATCACGCGTCGCGCTTCCGAGGTGCTCTGCACCATGCCCATGCCCTTCAGGAGGCTCGCCAGGGGCAGGCTGTCCGCGCCCGCGTCGGGCCAGGGCTTCTGGGGCAGGTCGTCGGGCAGCTGCTTGTCGCGCACCTGGCTGTCGAAGGCTGCGCGCGCCGCACGGGCCTCGTCGGCTCCGTGGAAGAACGTCGTGATCTCCTCGGCCAGGCGCGCCTTGGCCTCGCGCGGGTGGCCACCCACGATGCCGGCGATCTCGGCCGCATCGAGCCGGGTCAGGCACTCGAACCAGGTCGGCATGGCGCCGTCCTCGAGGCGCATGATCGAGAAGAACTTCGACGCCGCGTCGTCGGAGAGCCCGACGGCGTTGTCGTAGGACTTGCTCATCTTGCGCCCATCCAGCCCGTCGATCAGGGGCGTCGTCAGGCACACCTGCGGCTCCTGCCCCTCCTGTTCCTGGAAGCGCCGGCCCGCCAGCAGGTTGAAGAGCTGGTCCGTGCCGCCGATCTCCACGTCCGCACGGATCTCGACCGAGTCCCAGCCCTGCATCAGGGGGTACAGGAACTCGTGGATGCCGATCGGCTCGCCCGACTTCATGCGCTCGGCGAACATGTCGCGCTCGATCATCTGGGCCACGGTCATGCGCGCGCACAGGCGCAGCAAGCCCTCGAAGTCGAGCTGGTCGAACCACTCGGAGTTGCGCCGCACCTCGGTGCGCTGCATGTCGAGCACCAGGGCCGCCTGGTCCTGGTAGGTGAGCACGTTGGCCTCGACCTGCTCGCGCGTCAGCTGCGGGCGCAGCTTGTTGCGTCCACTCGGGTCGCCGACCATCGCGGTGGCCGTGCCCAGGATCAGCACCACCTGGTGGTCGAAGCGCTGCTGCAACTCGCGCAGCTTGAAGAGCGGGATCGCGTGGCCGACGTGCAGATCGGCCGACGAGGGGTCGACCCCGAGCTTCA
>JAJFFA010000066.1 GCA_021776885.1 Planctomycetota bacterium | reverse complement strand
GGTAATGGCACGCGCGATGCGCGAGTCACGATGCGCTGGACAAGCGCAACGAGCTCGCCGGCGAACATGCAGTCGCCCAACAACGCCCGCGTTCCAGCCGCCCGAACCGTCCTGACCCAGCCGAGCGCAGCTCGGCCCCGGCGCGAAGCGCCGTTCGGGGGAAGCGAGGCGCAGCCGAGCCTTTCCCCCAGCGGCGAAGCCGCGCGTTAAACGGCATTGAAAATCACCACCCTCGCGCAACCCCCGCTTACCCCATCTCGAGCCGGAAGCGGGCGCAGCCCGCAACGGCGAGGCGACCGCCGACCCGTCAAAACGAAGGAGAACGCCCCGGCCTTCCCTCACCGTTCACCTCCCCTCTCACCCCCCCCTCCCTCTCCCGAGCAATCGCTGCAGCCGCTCCGGCTCCATCCGCACCTTCATCATCCTCCCCCCCGACACCGTCACCAGTCCCGCCGGTGCGCCCTTCGGCTTGTGCACCAACTTCCTCAGCGCCACGTGCACCGACGCGCGGTCCGTGCCGCGTTGGGGCGAGAAGTGCACCGCCAGGTGCGCGGCGTCGAGTACCTCTTCGGCGTCCGGCTCCGCGCCCCTCGCCAGGCGCAGGATCACGTGGCTGCCCGGGGTGTCGGCGGTGTGCAGCCACAGGTCGTTGCCGCGGGCGAGGCGGAAGGTGACGGTGTCGTTGTCCTTCGCGGTGCGGCCGACCAGGACTTCGGTCCCATGGCAGGCGCTGAAGGAGCGGTAGGGCTTGCGCGGCTCCGGGGCCTTGCGCTTGCGGACGTCGCCCTCCTGGCGCTTGTCGAGCAGGCCGGCGGCGACGGCTTCGTCGTCGAGGGTGCGGGGGTCCGTGTCCTCGACGGCGGCGGCCTCGGCCAGGGCTTCGAGGCGCGCTAGCTTCTCGCGCGCCAGGCTCAGCTCGGAGGCGACCGACTCGCGGGCGCGCTCGAGCTTCTTCGCACGCTCGAACAGGCGCGTCACGTTGTCGCGGGGGGCGCGGGCCGGGTCGAGCTCGATGACGCGCTCGGGAGTGCCCTCCTCGAACCAGTCCTCGAGGGCGATGCGCTCGTCGCCGCGCGCGAAGCGGCCCAGGGCGGCCTTCAGGAGCTCGCCGTCCTGGCGCACGCGCTCCGCGCGAGCGCTGGCATCGAGCTTGCGTTCGAGGCCCTGCACCAGGTTCTGGGCGCGGCCGAGCTTGCGGGAGACGCGCGAGAGGAGCTTCTTGCGCTCGTCGCCGCGCTGGGCGTCCTGGGCCAGGCCGCCCAGGGCGCACTCGACGCGCCAGGAGAGGGGCGCGCGGGAGGCGCGCTCGGCCGGGCCCGGGGGCGGCTCCTCCGGGGCGGGGAAGGCCTCCTCGACGGAGGGGCCCGGTCCGCCGGGGGCGGCGCCCGCATGGCCGCCGGGGGGCGTCCACTCCTGGCCGAGGGCGAGGCGCGCGGCCTGCTTCTTCGGGGGCGGCGCGAGGACTTCGAGGATGCGGTCGCCCTGGCCCAGGAGGATCAGGTTCGCGGCACGGCCGGTGAACTCGGCCAGCAGCGCCCGGCGTTCCCCCGAAGGCGTCTCGCGGAACTCGACGATCACCAGGCGGTCGCCGCGCACCTGCTCGATCGAGACCAGGCGCGCGCCGGCCAGCTCGCTGGCGGCGCGGGCGAAGAAGGGCGCGAGGGAACCCTTGTGGGCGTGCAGCCGGCCCTGCTGCAGGTGCAGCCGAGGGCCATCCGGGCTGGCCGAGAGGCACAGCCGCAGGATGCCCTCGCGCTGCTCGTGCTCGAGGACGAGCAGCAGGTCGCGGGGAGGCCGGCCGGCCACGTCGACGACGCGCATGCCGCCGAGCAGGGGGGCCAGCTCGAGGACCAGCTCGCCGACGTGCCGGGCGGAGAGGGAGCTCAGCTGCTAGCAGCCCGTTGAAGAAGTGCTCCGGATGCCAGGGCGATGGCATCCGCTTCGGTGTGGTGCCTGGAACGCAGGCGAATCTGTAGATTCGGCGCGGCTCTCAGGCGCCGCACCGGAGTGGAGGACATCGTCATGGCGCCGGATGACTTCTTCAACGGGCTGCTAGAGCTCCTCTTCGACGTCGTAGACCCAGGTCGTCTGCTGCGGCGTCCACTCGCAGACCTCCGCCGGGTCGGCGAACCACAGGGCGAGCTCGCTCTTGGCCGTGTCCGGGCCGTCCGAGCCGTGCACCAGGTTGTGCGAGAACGACATGCCGAAGTCGCCGCGGATCGTGCCCGGGGCGGACTTGGCGCAGTTGGTCTCACCCATCAATGTACGCGTGGTGGTGATCGCGTCCTTGCCCTCGAGGGCCAGGGCCACGACCGGGCTGGAGCCCATGAACTTGACCAGGCCCTCGAAGAAGGGGCGCTGCTTGTGCACTTCGTAGTGCGTGCGCAGGAGTTCCTCGGGGAACACACGCATTTTCAGGCCCACGATCTTGAGGCCTTTCTCTTCGAAGCGAGACAGGATCTTGCCGACCAGGCCGCGCTGCACGGCATCGGGCTTGAACAGGACGAGGGTGCGTTCCACGGGAACCTTTCGAGGGTGGGGCCGAGAGGCATTCTCGGCATCTGGCGCAAAAAACGGGCAACCAGGATAGCCGCTGAGGGGCTGCGATCCAACCGGGCGCAGGGCCGATCGACGCGCTTCACGCGGGGGGCGTGAGACGCCTGACCGAACCGCCGACGAAATCTCTCGGATTCTCCCCCAGCCGCTTGACGGAGGCTCTCGCCGATCTAGATTGTTTGGCCCAAACAGCCGCTGAGCGGGTTGTCTGTGGCCTTCGCATCCGACTGGAGGGAGCCGCACGACGGGTCCGCTTGGACCTTGGAAACGTGTTTCGCCCACGGGTCTCCTGACCGTGCCTGCCATGCCCCTGGCTCCCGATGATTCGCCCCCGGATACGCCGCGCTCTGACGCGGCGGATCGGGCGATGGGTCGGGAGGTCGGACGCTATGCAGGACTGGGCCTGAGCTACGCGCTCACCATCGGCTTGTTCGCCGTCGGTGGGTGGTGGCTGGATGGCCGCCTGGAGTCCTCGCCGCTCTTCCTCCTTATTGGGGTGCTGATCGGCTTCGTGGGCTCGACCGTCTCCCTGGTCCGCAAGGCCACGCCCTCTCCTTCCCCGACCTCCAAGCGCCAACCATGAACCGAACCCAGGCCGGCACCCTCGCGGGACTCGCCCTCGCGGCGTTCGTCGCCGTGCGTCTGGGGGGGACCCTGGGCAACGGCGTGATGATCGGCGCCCTGTCGGGGGCGGCCGTGGCCCTGACCCTGGTCAGCTGGTGCCAGCGCACCGCGCGCGAGGCGCCGGCCAAGCTCCTGGGCGCCGTAGTGGGCAGCTTCCTGATCAAGCTGGCCCTGCTGCTCGCCGCGGCCCTGGTCCTGCGCTTCTTCGAGCCCGTGGCCGCCGTCGCCGACTGGCGTGGCTTCCTGGTGGCCTTCGCAGCCACCGCCTCCCTTTGCATGACCCTGGGGTCGTTCTCCAGTGCCGCTGCCCTGACGGGCACGCCGACCTCCCAAGAAGGAGCTCATCCGTGATCCGTGCGCTCTCGATGCTCGCGATCGTCGTCGCGGCCTGCTTCCTGTCGGTCAAGTTCTCCGAGCACCACACCGGGGACAACTCGAACGCCTTCGAGCTGCTCTACAAGCACCTCGAGCCGGCGCCCCTGGTCACCGGGGCTGCGGACGACGGCCACGGGGACGGTCACGGGGCGACCCACCCGCTGCTCGCCATCTCCGTGCCCCTGCCGGCCGCCGCCGATGCGGACGGCAACCCCGACAACGGCACGCAGATCGTCGCCACGAACCTGCAGATCTTCCAGCTGGCCGCCCTGTTCTTGATCTTCGTCGCCTTCTCGGGCGTGCCGGCCTACCTGCGCGGCGGCCGCGGCGACCTCGTGACCCGCACCCTGGCGGGCTTCTGCCTCTACATCCGGGACGAGATGGTCGACCCGGCGATGGGCAAGAAGGACGGAGAGCGCTTCCTGCCGTTCTTCCTGTCGATCTTCTTCTTCATCCTGTTCATGAACGTCATGGGCCTGGTGCCCGGCTCGGCCACCGCGACGGCGAACATCTTCGTCACCGGCGCCCTGGCCATGATCACCCTCTCGGCCATGATCGGCTGCGGCATGGGCGCCCAGGGGCCCCTGGCCTTCTGGAAGAACCTCGTGCCCCACGTGCCCGGCTGGCACTGGCCACTGATGTTCGTGGTCGAGCTGATGGGCCTGTTCGTCAAGCCCGTCGCCCTGATGATTCGACTCTTCGCGAACATGACCGGCGGGCACCTCGTGGTGCTGTCGTTCATGGGCCTGATCTTCTTCTTCGCCGGAGTCGACTTCAGCGCCGCCGGCTGGGGCATCGCCCCCGTGGCCGTGGCCTTCGCGGTGTTCATCATGATCATCGAGGCCTTCGTCGCGTGCCTCCAGGCCTACATCTTCACGCAGCTCTCGATCCTCTTCGTGAGCGCCTCCATCCACCCCGAGCACTAGCTCGGGGCACCTTCTCCCTCGATTCGAAGAACCCCCGAAACCCGGCCGCCCCATGGGGCCGAGCACGAAGGAAACCTGATCCATGACACTCCCCCTCGCAGTTGTCCAAGGCGCCACCGACGGCATCACGTACCTCAGCGCCGGTCTCGGTGCGGGCATGGTCGCGATCGGTGCCGGTCTCGGCATCGGTAAGATCGGCGCCGCGGCTGCCGAAGGCATCGCCCGTCAGCCCGAAGCCGCCAACGACATCGGTGGGCGTTCGGTCATCCTGGCCGCGCTCATCGAGGGCGTCGCGCTGTTCGCCGTCGTCGTGACGCTGCTCATCGCCCTCAAGTAGGACGACCTCCGGCCCGCCGCCCTCGGGCTCCCCGCTACGCGGGGGCCCGGCGGGATGCTGCCGGACTCCGTACGCCTCCGGACTCCAATGACCTCTTCTCTTCGCAGAAGGTGCTTCCGATGACTCTAGGGAACTTCGCGTTCTTCGCCCTCGCCGAAGGGGGTGGATTCAACCCCCTCAACGTGGCCGGGGCCGGCCAGTTCCTGTGGACCTTCGTGATCTTCGTGGTGGCGTTGCCCTTCATGTGGCGCGTCGTCTTCGGGAAGATCACCGAGGCCCTGGTCGACCGTGATGCCAAGTCCGCCGAGGCGGTACTGGCCGCCGAGCGTGCCAGCGAGGAGGCGGAGAAGTCGCGTGCGGCGGTCGAGGTCGCCCTGGGCGAGGCCCAGGCGGAAGCGGCCAAGCTCCTGGGGGAGGCGCGCGAGCGCGCCGAGACCCGCGAGCGCGACATCGTCGACAAGGCCAAGCGCGAGGCGGAAGCCATGATCGCGTCGGCCCGCTCGACCATCCACGCGGAGCAGGAGAAGGCCCTGTCCGCGATCCGCAGCGAGGTCGTCGAGCTGTCGCTGCAGGCCGCCGGGCGCGTCCTGGGTCGCAACGTCGACAGCGATGACGACCGGCGCCTGGTCAGCGAGCTCGTGGCCGGCGAAGGAGCCGCCAAGTGATCGTCGACCCGGTCACGACGCGCTGGGCAGAGGCCCTGTTCCTGACCGCCCAGCGCAAGGGCGTCCTGGAGCAGGTCTCGCAGGATGTCGAGAGCCTGACTGCTGCGCTCTCGCCGCCGGCCGTGCGCGCCTTCTTCTTCGGAGCGCGGACCGACCTGTCCGCCAAGCGCGAGAAGATCAAGGCACTCACCGACACCCTCTCGGAGCTGACGCAGAACTTCGTCGGCCTGCTCTTCGACAAGCGTCGTGAGGGTGTGCTGCAAAACCTGGGCGAGGCCTTCCGCCAGCGCACGCTGATCGAGCGTGGCGTGGTCGAGGGGGTCGTCGAGACCCCGCGTCCCCTGGATGCGGCGCAGATGGAGGAGCTGACTTCCAAGTTGAGCCAGTCCCTCGGCAAACAGGTCCAACTCGAAGCGCGGACCAGCCCCGAGCTCGTCGCCGGGGTCCGCGTACGCGTGGGGGGCCAGATGATCGATCAATCGGTGAGCGGACGACTCGCCCGCCTGAGACAGAAGCTCCTCGACTCGCCCCTGCCGATCCACGGCACCGGCACCGCACAGTAGGTACGAACAATGAGCGACATGGACCTCCGCCCGGCCGAAGTCACCTCGATCCTCGAGAAGGAGATCGAGTCCTACGGCACCGCGAGCCAGACCCAGAGCGTGGGCACCGTACTTTCCGTCGGTGATGGCGTGGCCCGCGTCTGGGGCCTCGACGACTGCATGATGAACGAGCTGCTCGAGTTCCCCGGTGGGGTGCGCGGCGTGGCTCTGAACCTGGAGGCGGACAACGTCGGCTGCGTGCTCCTGGGCAACGCCGCGAAGGTGCGCGAAGGCGACACCGTGACCGGCACCGGGCGCATCATCTCGGTGCCCACCGGCGACCAGCTCCTGGGTCGCGTCGTCAACGCCCTGGGCGTCCCGGTCGATGGCAAGGGCCCGCTGGGGACCAACGACTCCGACCTGCGTCCCATCGAGCAGCCCGCCCCCTCCGTGGTCGAGCGCCAGCCCGTCAGCCAGCCGCTGCAGACCGGCATCAAGGCCATCGACGCCATGATCCCGATCGGTCGCGGCCAGCGCGAGCTGATCATCGGCGACCGCCAGACGGGCAAGACCGCGCTCCTGATCGACACGATCCTGTCGCAGAAGAACACGGGCGGCGGTGATCCCTCGAACCCCGAGCAGATGATCTGCATCTACGTCGCGATGGCGCAGAAGCAGTCGACGGTGGTCGACGTCGTGCGCCGGCTCGAGGAGCACGGCGCCATGCAGTACTCGATCGTCGTCTCGGCCTCGGCCAACGACGAGGCCTCGATGCAGTACCTGGCGGCCTACGCCGGTACGACCATGGCCGAGCGCTTCCGCGACGAGGGCCGCCACGTCGTGATCATGTACGACGACCTCTACAAGCAGGCCCTGGCCTACCGCCAGGTGATGCTCCTGCTGCGTCGCCCCCCCGGGCGCGAGGCCTTCCCCGGCGACGTGTTCAACCTGCACAGCCGCCTGCTCGAGCGCGCGGCCAAGCTCTCGGACGAGGCGCCCAAGATCAACCCGCGCTACAAGGCCGGGGGCGGCTCGATCACGGCGCTGCCGGTGGTGGAGACCCAGGAGGGCGACGTCTCGGCCTACATCCCGACCAACGTGATCTCGATCACCGACGGTCAGATCTTCCTCGAGACCAGCCTGTTCAACTCGGGCATTCGACCCGCCGTGAACGCCGGCATCTCGGTCTCGCGCGTGGGTGGCGCGGCGCAGATCCCGCCGATGAAGAAGAACGCCGGCTCCCTGCGCCTCGACCTGGCCCAGTACCGCGAGCTGGCCGCCTTCGCCCAGTTCGGCTCGGACCTGGACAAGGCCACGCAGCAGAAGCTGACCCGCGGCGAGCGTCTGGTGGAGATCCTCAAGCAGGGCCAGTACGCGCCGGTGCGCGTCGAGGACCAGATCAAGATCATCTACGCCGGCGGCAAGGGCCTCCTGGACGACCTGCCCGCGGACCGCGTGGGGGACTTCGAGAAGGCCTACATCGAGTTCTTGAACGACTCCCACCCGGAGATCGATGCCGAGATCGTGGGGGCCAAGAAGGACATTCCGGACGAGGTCAAAGCCGTCCTGGACAGCGCCGCCAAGACCGTCAAGGCCCAGCTGGGCCTCTAGGATCCGCGCGCCATGGCCAGCATCAAGGAGCTGCGGATCCGCATCGGGTCGATCGGCAGCATCAAGCAGATCACCCGGGCGATGGAGATGGTCGCTACGACCAAGCTGCGTCGCTTCCAGGGCCGCGCCATGGCGTCGCGGCCCTACTCCCAGGAGATCGCGGGGCTCATCTCGCGCCTGGCGGGCGTGC
>JAJFFA010000650.1 GCA_021776885.1 Planctomycetota bacterium | reverse complement strand
GCGCCACGCCTGGAGCGGCCACCACCGGCTGATCGACGGAGTCGACCGACGCCGCGCCTGGGGCAGCCTGCCCGAGTGCGCCGAGGTGCTGGAGCGCGACGCGGGCGCGCCCTCGACGCCGGGCACGGACGAGCTCATCGTGCTGGTGCACGGGCTGGGTCGCACGCGCGACTCGATGCGGCACCTGGCCGCAGCCCTCGAGGCCGAGGGCCACGCGACGGCCTGCGTCGCCACGTCCAGCACCCAGCGCAGCATCGAGGTCCAGGCCAGCGATCTCTGCGCCCTGCTCGACGGCCTCGAGGGCGTGCGGCGCGTCTCCTTCGTGACCCACAGCCTCGGCGGGCGTGTGGTGCAAGAGCTGCTCACGCACACCGCAGCCCCCTGGCGCCGGCGCATCGAGGTCGAGGCCGTGGCCATGATCGCCCCGCCCCTGCAGGGCTCGTCCCTCGCGCGCAGCGTCCTCCCGCCGCCGCGCTGGCACGGGCTCGCCCCCCCGGCACTGGTGCAGCTCGCCGAGCGCCGCGCGCCGTCGCCCTTGCCGGCGCGGCTGCTCGTCATCGCCGGGAAGCGCGGCAGTACCGGCGGCTGGAACCCCCTGATCCCCGGAGACGACGACGGCGTCGTCGGCGTCGCCGAGACCCTGATCCCCGGGGCCCGGCGCCTCGAGCTGCGCGGCGTGCACACCACCCTGATGAACCAGCCGCGGGTGATCGCGGCGATCGCCGCCTTCGTCGAGGGCTGAGCCCGCCGTGGCCTGCTGGTCCGCGTCAGGCGCGCGGGACCTCGATGCCGTCCACCAGCACCCGCTCGAGGCGCAGCTCTTCCCCCTCCAGCACGACCAGATCCGCGCGCGCGCCGGCGGCGATCACGCCCAGCTCGCCGTCGAGCCCCAGGGCCCGGGCCGGGCTGGCGCTGGCCATGGTCAAGGCGTCCTCCAGTCCGACGACGCCGCGGCCGACCAGGCGCCGCAGCATGTCGAGCTGCGAGCTGGCCGAGCCGGCGAGCTGTCCCACGTCGGACGCGGCGGCGCCCGGGGCCGGAGGGTAGTAGGCGGCACCGTTCGCGATGCGGTGCGCGCGACCGTGGCTGTGGAACACGTCGCAGCCCGTCCCCGCTCCGACCAGAGCATCGCTGACCAGGCACAGGCCCTGGGGCCCGCGGGCGGCCAGGGCCAGCTCGAAGGCCTCCGCGCCGACATGGGCCAGGTCGCCGATGATCTCGGCGAAGAGCGCGCGCTCGAGCAGCGCCGTCCCCGCCAGTCCCATGTCGCGGTGGTGCACGCCGGACATGGCGTTGAACAGGTGCGTCGCCCCCACCGCGCCCGCCGCGATCGCCGCCCGCGCCTCGCCGGCGCGGGCCAGGGAGTGGCCCAGGGAGACGCGCACGCCGCAGCGCACGAGCTCCGCCGCCACCTCGGCGCTGCCCGGGAGCTCCGGAGCGAGGGTCACGGTACGGATGCCCCGGCCGTCCCCCGTGGCCGGCCCCAGGATCGCGCGCAGGGCGCCGGGGGTCGGCGCGACCAGGGCGGAGGTCGGGATCGCGCCGGCCGCGCGCGGATTGAGGAAGGGGCCCTCGAGGTGCAGGCCGACCACGCGCGCGCCGCTGCCCTCGGCCCGCTGGCTGGTCTGGGCACTGACCTGCGCCGCGTCCTGACCCAGGCCCTCGGGCTCGCGCGGAAACAAGGTCGGCTGGAAGGCCGTGGTGCCGACCCGCGCCAGCTCCAGGGCCATGCGCGGCAGGTCATCGAGGGGATCGCCGCCGCCGTAGCCGTGGACGTGCAGGTCGACGAAGCCGGGGGCGATGATCGGACCACTGCGCAGGGCATCCTCCATCGAGTCGATCAGCACGCTCTCGATGCGCCCGGCGCGCAGGGTGATGCGCCCGGGCACGAGGCGTCCGCGCACGAACAGGCGCCCGGCGAGCTCGCGCACGTCGCTCATGCTCGCCCGTCCTCGTGCGCGTCCGGGTCGTCGGGCTCCGCGGCCTCCTCGGCTTCCGCGGACGAGCCCTCCTCCTCGGCCGCGTCCGGGCGCCAGGCGTACCACAGGGCGCTGCCGCCGTACTTGCGTCGATCCAGGGACAGGCCGTCGGGGAAGAGCCCCTCGTCGTACTCCCGCGGCGGACTGTGCAACACGAGCACGCCCCCACCCGCGAGATCTCGCGTGGCGATGTGCGCGATGGCCTGCACCAGACGCGCGCGCCGCGGCGGGTCGCTGAAGAGCGGATAGGGCGGATCCAGGAAGGCCACGTCGCACTCCTCGAAGCGCGCCGGGTCGAGGGCGTCGCCCTTGACGACGCGCACGGACTCCTGCACCCCGAAGGCCTCGACGTTGGTGCGCAGGAGCGCGAGGGCGCGCTGCTCGCGCTCGACGAAGCGCACGTGGGCGGCGCCGCGCGAGAGGGCCTCGAAACCCAGGCTCCCGGTGCCCGCGAAGAGGTCGAGCACGCGCGCCTCCGGGACCATGTCGCCCAGGGTCGAGAACAGCGCTTCGCGCACCCGATCGAGCATCGGCCGCGTCGCGCGGTCGGGCGGCGGGGCGATGCGGCGCCCCTTGAACTCTCCAGCGATGATGCGCACGGCGGCAGGTTACACTGGTCGGCCGCATGAAGAACGCGCTGCTCTTGATCGGAATCGCAGCGATCGCGCTGTTCATCGGCCTGAACCTCGTCCGCTCGGACCACATCGACGCGCTGGACGCGGCGCGCGACGCCCAGGCGCTCACGCCGCTGGCTGCGGACCCTGCGCTGCCCGCTGGGCTGGACGGCGCGCAGCAGGAGGCTGACGAGGCTGCGCCGGACCGCAGCGCGGCCCTCGAGGTCCCGGCCCCCGCGCCCGTCGTGGCGCCGACCCGCACGCGCCTGCACGGCCGCGTGTTCGACGTCCAGGGCGACCCCCGCGGGGGCGCGGCCGTGGCCCTCGTCTCGGCCCGCGAGCGCATCCTGGCCCAGACCCTCGGGGACGGCAGCTTCGACTTCGTCCTCGACCGCGAGAGCGCCGAGCTGACCGTCGTAGACCCCGACCTGGCCGTGGTACGCACGGCCTGGATCAGCCCCGAGTCCCACGCCCACGAGCAGCGCATCATCGTCGCCGAGCGCATGCGCCTGGCGGGGCGCGTCGTCGACCCGAACGGGCTCCCGGTCGAGGGCGCGATCGTCTCCGTCGACCTGACCGCCCTGGCCCTGCGCCACTTCCCCCACGCCCTCGACCGCACGCGGCGGGTCTCGTGGCGCACGCGTAGCGGCGCGGACGGGAGCTTCGAGCTCGACCCCGTCCCCGCCGTGCCGGACGCCTCCCTGATCGCCCACCACCCGGACCACGGTCCGGCCCAGTTGCCCCTGCCCGAGCGCAGCCGCGAGGACCTGGTCCTCGAGCTCGAAGCCCCCCAGCCCGAGCCCGACCCGGGTGAGGACGACGCCGTGGTGCTGGGCGTCGTCGTCTTCCCGAACGGCGACCCGGTGCCGGGCGCCCGCGTGCAGCTGAACCGTAGCCACACGACGACCGACGCCAGCGGAGCCTTCCGCCTGGTGGTGCCGCGCTCGATCCCGGCGGTGGCCGCCCTGGCCGCGATCAAGCCCGGCCACACGCCGGCGGTGGTCGCCGACTTCGGCGCGCGCGTGCACGACGCCCTGCCGCCGCCGCCCCAGCGCCTGGTCGTGGGCGACAGCGCGCGCTCGATCGCCGGGCGAGTCGTCGACGCCGCGGGCAAGCCCCAGCCCGGCAAGTTCGTGCGCCTGATGGACCCGACGATCCTCGACCACTGGAGCATCCCCTCCCCCAGCGCCGAGGAGCTGGCGCGGGTCACCCCCGACATCGAACGCACGGGCGACGGGGGTCGCTTCGTGATCCACGGCCTGGCCGATCGCGAGTACCTCCTGCGCGCCTACGACGAGGACTCCCTGATCTCCGTCGACCAGGTCGTCGGCGCCGGGGAGCGCGACGCCGAGCTGGTCCTGCCCACCGACCGCG
>JAJFFA010000649.1 GCA_021776885.1 Planctomycetota bacterium | reverse complement strand
CGCAGCGCGCGGTAGAGCGTGAAGGGGTCGCCCTCGAAGGCGCGCTCGAAGCGCTGGGACAGGACGGCCTGGAAGATCTCGCCCTCGCAGATGGCCGAGCGCAGGGTCTCGACTCCAGCCTCGTAGGCGTCGCGCGAGGTTCGCGCGATCGGCGCGGGCTGGGCGAAGTCGACCGCGCCGCTCGGCTGCGCCTCGTGCTCGAGGCCGGCCGCGATGGCGTCGATGCGCTGCATGGCGGCCGGGTGGTCCTCGGGTCCGGACGCCGGTGTCATGATCGTCAGGCGCTGCGCAGCGTGGTCGAAGGCGACCACGTCGCGGTACAGATCGAAGGTCGCGTCGGGGACGCCCCAGGGGTCGTCGTCGGCGCGCGGCACCCGCGGCTCGAGCTCGCTGGCCCATTCATACGCGAACCAACCGACCCAGCCTCCACAGAACGGCGGCAGGCTGGACTCCGAGGCGGAGCTGCCGTTGCTGCGGGTACGCAGGGCGACCTCGCGCAGGGCTTCGTGCACGGGGCCCTCGAAGACCTCCGTCTTGCCGCCCTGCTCGAGTCGGATCTGGCATGCGTGTCCGCGGAAGCGCGCCACGGGGTCGACCCCGACGAAGGAGTAGCGCGCGAGGCGCGCCGGTCCCTCGACGGACTCGAGCAGGCAGGCGTGGTGTCCGGCGGCACGCAGGGCCAGGAAGGCGCGCGTCGGCGTGTTGCGGTCGGCGGGCCAGTGGGCCCAGGCCAAGCGCGAGCGCGTTGCGTCCTCGGGGCTCGAACGGGCGAGGGGAGCGGTCACGGTTTCGTCTCCGAACCGTCGCAGGGACGTGAAGTCGGGCGCTCCGGGACTTCCCCGGACTCCCCAGGACTCTATCGGGGAGTGGGGCCTACATACCGTGTCTGGCGTCCGAAGCTGGACCGCGCATCCTACTGTCGAGCGCTTTCCGACGGAAGTACGGTGGGGGCATGCAACACCTGGCTCTGCTCCTGGCCCTCGTCTCGCCCGCCCCCGATCTGTTCGAGCGCGTCGTGGACGTGCTCGCCGAGCGCTTCTACGACGAGGACTTCCGCGAGGCCGAGCTGCCCGCCCTGGTACGGCGCTTCGCGCCCCTGGCCGAGCGCGCCGAGTCCCCGGAGCGAGAGCGTGAGGTCGTCGATGCGCTGCTGGGCCAGATTCCGGTCAGCCACCTGGCGCTGCTCTCGAGCGCGACCTACGCCAAGATGCACGACGAGCTCAACGGTCGGGCGGCGCCGACCCTGGGTTTCCAGCTGGTCGAGCTCGAAGGGGCCTACTTCGTGCACTGGTTGCTCGAGGGGGGGCCGGCCGATCGCATGGGGCTCCTGCGCGGCGACCGCATCCTGGCCATCGATGGGGAGCCGGTGGCGCGCAGCCGACGCCTCGACTGGTCCTCCGACGACGCGGCCCTGCCCGACCCGAACCTGCACGCCGTGAACTGCTCGCGGGACGAGCTGGTGCTGCTCGACGTCGAGCGCGCCCCAGGGCTCGTCAACCAGCTGGCGCTGCGGGCGCGCAACGACTCTGGCTTCGCGGCCTCGCAGCGCAGCGTGCAGGTCTTCGAAGAGGAGGGCTTCTCGATCGGCTACGTGCACCTCTGGTACATCCACATGCGGGGCGCGGCGGAGCTCGTGCAGAACGCCCTCGAGGGACCCCTGGCCGAGTGCGAGGCCTGGATCTTCGACCTGCGCGGCCGGGGCGGCAGCGCCGCCGAGGTGCGGCGCATCTCCCAGGCGGTCGCGCGCGCATCGAACCGTCCCCTGGTGCTCCTGACCGACTCCGAGACGCGCAGCGCCAAGGAGGTCCTGGCGTATGACCTGCGCGCACGCGAGGACGTCCTGATCGTGGGCGAGACCAGCGCCGGCGCGGTGATCCCGGCCACCTTCCAGAGCGTCGGCGACGGCGCCACGCTGATGTTCCCCTCGTTCACCCTCGGGCGCTACACACAGCTCCTGGAGGGCAAGGGCGTCGCGCCCGACATCGAGGTCGAGGACGACCTGGCCTACGCCGCGGGCCGCGACGCGATCCTCGACGCCGGCCGCTCGGCCGCAGCCGCGTGGCTGGCCGAGCTGGATGCCTCGACCGTGCGCTGAGGGCTAGCTGGCCGGCGCGAAGCACTCGGGGTACTTGATCCCGGTTCCGGTGAGGAAGAGGGCGACCGAGTCGTCGCGCGCGACGTCTCCCGCCTCGATCAGGTGCCGCAGGGCACTGACCAGGGCACCGGCCTCGGGGGCCGCGAAGATGCCCTCGGTGGCGGCCAGCTCGCGCGTGCCGGCCAGCAGCTGGGCATCGCTGACCGCGTGCGCCGTGCCCTCGCTCTCGCGCAGGACGCGCAGCATCCAGCGGTCGCCGATGGGCGTCGGGACGCGCAGTCCAGACGCGATCGTGGCGGGCGCCGTGGGGGGGATGGCCTCCTCGGCCCCTGTGCGGAAGGCATCCACCATGGGCGCGCAGCCCGTCGCCTGGACCACGACCATGCGCGGCAGCCGGCGCTCGGGGTCGATCCAGCCCAGGGCCTGCATCTCGGCGAAGGCCTTCCACATCCCGACCAGCCCGGTGCCCCCGCCGGTCGGATAGAGGATCACGTCCGGCAGCTCCCAGGCGAGGTCCTGGGCCAGCTCGTAGCCCATCGTCTTCTTGCCCTCGACGCGGTACGGCTCCTTCAAGGTGGAGAGATCGAACCAGCCGCCCTCCTCGCGCCGGGCCGCGATCCAGCGCCCGCAGTCGGCGATGGTGCCGTCGATCAAGGTCACGTGGGCGCCGCAGGCCTGCGCCTCGATGCGGTTGGAGAGGGGCACATCGCGGGGCATCGCGAGGTGCACGGGGAGACCGGCCCGGGCGCCATAGGCGGCCAGGGCTCCTCCGGCGTTGCCAGCCGAGGGGGCGGCGAGGGCCTTGGCGCCCAGTGAGCGCGCCATGGTGACGGCCAGGGCCATGCCGCGCGCCTTGAAGGAGCCGGTCGGGTTCTGTCCCTCGTCCTTGGCCCACAGGCGCCGTAGGCCCAGGTGGGCGGCCAGGCGCGGCAGGTCGAGGAGCGGCG
>JAJFFA010000648.1 GCA_021776885.1 Planctomycetota bacterium | reverse complement strand
TCCCCCGCGTCCCCCGCGTCCCCCGCGTCAAGCGGCAGCGCGTCGAGGGGAATGCTATGCAGCGCGTCGTCCACGCACAGGAACATGCGCCCGCCGGCGCGCAGCCCGCCGGCCTCGATCAGCGGGTCGACGAGGCTGCGCCGCAGCGCGCGGCCGACGGCGAGCTCGTCCTGGCCCACGCGCGGCGCGCCCAGCCCCACCCCGCGTCCCAGGGCGCCCGGTTCGGGCACTCCGAGGGTCCTGCGCCAGGCGAGAACCTGGGCTTCGAGCTCGTCCGCGCGCCCGAGGTCGACCTCGCGCAAGTTGGAGCGCCGGTCCAGGGTCAGGGCGACGTAGTGCAGCCCATCGGCGACGAAGCGTGAGGTCCCCTCGTCGTAGAGCCAGCGCTCGAGCTTCGTGATCCCGGCCGCCATGTCACCGTCGCGCAACCTCGCGGCGACTGCGCCAGCCCTGATCCGGTCCACGCCGGACGACTCGCCTTCGAGGGCTGCGAACAGTTTCGCCTGCGCCTGGTCGCGGATGCGCGCGTACTGCTCGAGCTTCTGTTGCCACTCCGTGCGCCACGCCTGCTCCACGCTCTCGCCCTCGTCGGACGGCTCACCCCGCGCTTGCGAGAGGCGCCGGATGCCCTCACGGACGTGCTGCTCGAGGAGCCCCTCGAGGGCCACCAGGCCCCGCTGCTGACGGTCGAGGCCCGGGTCCTGGGTCCGTGCGGGTCGGAAGCGGGCGCTCGCGATCTGGCGCGAGGCCTCGAGACCGGTGAACCACTTTCGCAGGACCGACTCGGGGACGTTCTCCCGGGTCCACACACGCGCGGAGCCCATCTCGCGGATCACCTCCCGGGCGACTGCCCGCGCATCGCGCGAGGAGGCGTCCCGCCCGCGCTCCGCGCGCCGCTCCGCCTGGTCGGCGAGCCGCGCGCCGAGGAGCTCGGCCAGCTTGCCCCGCCCCAGCAGCTTCGAGACCTCGCTCAGCTCCTGGGTGGCCTCGCCCCAATCCTCGCCGGTCGGGATCTCTTCCCCTTCGTTCATTGGGTGCGGGATCGTGCCCGTCCCCTCGGGGTCCAGCAGAGCTCCGAGCAGGCCGGTCTCGAACGACGAGTCGCGCTCGGCCTGCTGCCGGGCGAACTCGGCGATCGCATCCGCCCTGCGCTCGTCCGCCGGCATGTCGACGTCGACCCCGTCGTTGCTGAAGCGTCGCAGGCTCTCGAGGTGTTCTTGGTCGAGGTCCGCCGTCAGGGTGGCGGCCTCGGTCTCCTCGCTCGCGTCGATGACGTCGAGCATGCGCGCGATGTCAGCCGTCTCGTCGTTGCGCGGCAGCGCAGCGAGCAGGAGCCGCGCCAGGCCGGTCGGGTCGGGCTCAGACACTGCGGGCGCAGCGGACTCGAGAGCCTCCTTGACGAGCTTTGCCGGTGCCTCCAGGACCGACTCGGCGAGCCGTTCTTGCGCGAGCTTCTCCTGCGCGAGCTTCTCCTGCGCCAGCTGCTCCTGCGCCAGCTGCTCCGCCGGCTCAGCCGACAGCGGCTGCTCCACATGCAACACGCCAGGGGTAGCGCCGTTCCGTTGCGGCGTGGACGCCGTGGGCGGCGGGTTGGAACAGCCAAGGGGTGCGAGAAGCGCACCGAGGATCAGGACGAGTCGGGGCATGGCGGCGGGCGGGGGGATCGGAAAGGGCGACCCCCGAGTATGGCATGCCTCCCCACGCGCACCCCCGAACCCCGAGCTCCCGCCTCAGGGCGTGAAGTCGACCTCCACACAATCGGAGACGTCCGAGGCCGCCCCACCGGCGGCGTTGTCCCGGTACCAGCACTGGAAGTAGATCGTGCCGGGCGAGAGGGAGGCCCCGCCGCGGGCGAAGTCGACCCGGCCACGCAGGACACCTCCCATGGAGAACATGGGGCGACTCAAGCGCACCACGCCGCCCCCCGCGCAGCGCACACCGTTCCCCAGGGGCAACTGCACCCGTCCAGTGCCGGCGAAGAAGATCCCGGGCTGGTTGTTCGGGATGGCGTCCGCGCGCAGGTCGACCAGCCCGTCCCCGAGGGACGGGCTGCCCGCCACGGCCAGCCGCGAGGCGCTGCCGGTGGAATTGGGCGCCTGGGGGCAGAGACTCTGGCCGAGGTCCTCGAGGGCGAAGAGGTACGTCGCCCCCGCATCGTTGGTCCCGTTGAAGTTGCCCGGCGCGCCCGCCAGGGCGAAGTTGCCGTCGACGGCGACGCCGGAGCCGAAGAAGTCGTTGAGGCCTCCGTCCGAGGGGGTCAGGTGGTAGAGCAGGCCGCCGCTCTGGAGGTCGAGCACGTAGGCATCCCCCACGTTGCTGTGCTGGGTCGCCCCGGCGATCAGGCGCTCGCCGTCGACGTCCAGCTCCGCCCCGAACTGGTCGTTCCCCAGGGGCGCGGGAGCCGTCAGATCGTGCAGCACCGCCCCACTCGCAACGTCGAAGACGTGCACGTGTCCGATACTGAACTGCGCCAGGCTGCTGACGGCGGCCGCGGTCGGGCTCAGGGCCACCGAGAGACCGAAGTACACCTCCGTGGGCGTGGGCGGCTGGAGCGTGTGCAGCAGCTGGCCCGTGTTGACGTCGAACAGGTACGCCGCAGCGGCCTGGACCGGGTTGCTGAAGGGCGCGCCGCAGGCTCCGATCAGGGCCACGTCGCCCTGCAGCGCCACGCTCTCACCGAAGTGCTGCCGGGCCGCTCCCGTGGGCGGCAGGAACTGGCGCAGGAACTGCCCCGTCTGCGCGTCGAACAGGTACGCCGCCCCCGCGTCATCGCCCACCTGGTCCTCGCCGCGGGCGCCGACCAGGACGCGGCCGCCCTGGATGTCGATGCTCCAGCCGAAGCGCGAGTCGATCGTCCCCCCCGGAGGGGTCAGGCGGGCGAGCTGCTGTCCGCTGGCCACATCGAAGACGTACGCCGCGCCGGTCGCCGTCGTCGACTGGAAGGTCGGCCGACCGACCGCGGCCAGTCCCCCGTCGATCGCGAAGGAGGCGACGTACTCGTCCGTGCTGCCCCCCATGCCCACCAGGAAGTGCAGCATCTCGCCACTGAGGGCGTCCACCAGGCGCGGGCCGTTGGAGAACACCAGCGCCACGCCATCGTCCAGCGCCACCCGACTCCCGGTTCCGGTACCGGGTCCACCGCTCTTGAGCAGCTCCGTCTGCGCGCGCACAGGCGCAGCCAGGCTGAGGGAGAGGGCGACGAAGAGCGAGAGCTGCGCGGTGCGCTTCATGGGCAAGTCTCCTGAGCGTGCGAGGGGCGGGTCGTGTGGGGCGAGTCCAGGGCCTGACTCCCTTCCACCTGTCACGGATCGGCCGGTTCGTGGCACCATTCTTCGAAATACACGGCGCGCGGGCGACCGCCTCCAACGCAGGTGACGGGATTCCGGATTCTTGGCCACATTCCGCCGGCTCGTGACACTTTCCCCAGGACCCCGAGCCTCTACCCCACCCCGCTCCGATGCGCATCCGAACGATGACCCCGTGCCTCGCCGCTCGCGGCCTGGCCGCCGCCGCCCTCCTGGCCCCCTTCGCTCCCACCTCATTGGCCCAGACGCGCCTCAACGGGCCGCTGGTCGAGGTCACCCAGGGCAGCGTCGAGGACCACGTCGTCTCCGCCGATGGCGCCTGGATCGTCTACGTCGCCGACCAGGAGCAAGCCGGCGAGACCGGAATCTACAGCGTGCCCTACGACGGCAGCGCGCCCCCGCTGCTGCTCAGTCCGCCGCTCGCCAGTGGAGGCTCCTTCGGGCGCGTGCGCGTCTCGCCGGACGGCACCCGGGTCGTGTGGCTCGGGGCCCACGCCGGGCTCTCCTTCGACCTCTGGTCCGCGCCGATCGACGGCAGCGGGAGCGCGACGCGCATCACCCCGACCTCGGGCAGCTCCTTCTTCGGCTTCCATCCCGACGGCCAGAGGGTCCTGATCACAGCCAACTTCTGCATCGAGGTCGCCCCCATCGACGGCTCCCAGGCGCCCCTCGTGCTCAGCGATCCGAACGCGGTGACCTTCGAGAACGAGTACCAGTTCACGGCGGACGGCTCACGCGTCGTGTACTCCGGCAACCACGGCACGGGTCCCGCCCTGTACTCCGCGCCGCTGGACCAGGAGGACGCCTGGGTGCAGCTCACGCCCTTCGGGAACCCGGGCGACCTGTTCTTCGCCGGCCAGCTCGTCGGCGGCGATCGCGCCGTGTACCGCGCTGCCCTCGGTGGCGGTCCGTCCCAGCTCTACTCGATCCCCGCCGACGGCAGCGCGGCGGCCAGCGTGATCAACCCGCCCCTGGCCGCCAACCGCGAGGTGACCGGCTTCCGCATCAGCGCGGACGGCGCATGGGTCGTGTACCGCGCCGACCAGAACCAGAACAACCGCTTCCAGCTGTACCGTGTCGCCATCGATGGCTCAGGCACGTCCGAGCGCATCAGCGGCAACATGCAGGTCGACGGGGACGTGCGTGAGGGCGAGTACGAGCTGACCCCCGACGGGGCCAAGGCCGTGTACGTCGCCGACCAGGAGACGGACCTGGTCGAGGAGCTCTACTCCGTACCGATCGCGACGCCCGGCCCCTGGATCAAGCACAACGCCGCCCTCGTCAGCGGCGGCGACCTGGGCGCCTTCCGCATCTCTGCCGACTCCCAGCGCGTGGTGTTCGACGCCGACGGCGACGTGGACGAGGAGCGCGAGCTCTACTCCTCGCACCTCGACGGCAGCTCGATCGGCGTGCGCCTGGGGGGGAATCCCGCGGGCAGCTTCGTGCTGAACTGGCAGCTGGCAGGCGCCCACGTGCTCTGGATCGAGCTCGACGGGGCCAGCCGCCCGCGGCTCTACTCGCGGCGCCAGGACGCCGGCACGCCGCGCGCCGACCTCTCCGGCCCGCCGCTGCCCGGGGGCGGGATCCTGAGCTACCTGAGCGACGCCGCGGCGGCGCGGGTCGTCTACCGCGGGGACACCCTCGAGGCGGGCGCCTTCGAGGTCTTCGGTGTGCCCATCGACGGCTCGCAACCCGCCGAGCGCAAGCACCCGCGCCTGCCCTTCGTGGTCGCCGGGGACGTGACCGCGTTCCGCCTCTCGCCCCTCGAGGAGCGGGTCGTCTACCTCGCGGACCAGGAGATCGACGGTGTGCCGGCGCTCTACAGCGTGGCCCTCGCTGGAGGCGCCCCGCCCGTGCGCCTGAGCGGGACCTTCCCGGGC
>JAJFFA010000647.1 GCA_021776885.1 Planctomycetota bacterium | reverse complement strand
GTCGAGATGCGCTTCTTCGGCGGCGCGAGCAGCGCAGAGATCGCCGAGGCCCTCGACGTCTCGGTCCCCACAGTCAAGCGCGACTGGCGCACGGCCCGGGCCTGGCTCCTGCGCGCGGTGTCCTGACCTCCGCCCATGAGCCGCAGCGCATGGAGCGACGTCGCGCGGCTCTTCGACGCGGCGCTCGACCTGAGTGGCGACGAGCGCGAGGAGCTGCTCGCCCGCCGTGGGCGCGAGGCGCCGGAGCTCGTGCGCGAGGTGCGCTCGCTGCTCGCCGCGGACGCCCGCCCCCACTCCCTGCGCGGAGCCACCCGAGGAGAGGCACTCGTGGGCCGCAGGCTCGGCCCCTGGCGTCTGCTCACGCCCCTCGGGCGCGGGGGCATGGGCCAGGTGTTCGAGGCCGCGCGCGTCGATCCCGTGCGGCGCGCCGCGGTCAAGGTGCTCGACGCCGCGCGCCTCGCTGATCCCGAACACCATGAGCGCTTCCGGCGTGAGGCCCAGGCCCTGGCGCTCCTGCGTCACCCGTGCATCGCGACGCTCTACGACAGCGGCGTGTCCGCAGACGGACTGCCTTGGCTGGCGATGGAGCTGGTGCGCGGGTCGACGTTCAGCGAGCACGTGCGCGAGCAGGGCCTGTCGCTCGCCGCCCGCGTGCGATTGATGCGCAGCCTGTGCGAGGCGGTGGACGCTGCCCACGCGGGGGGCGTGATCCACCGCGACCTCAAGCCCGCCAACGTGATGGTCGAGGAGGGCCGCGACGGCGCGCGACCCAAGGTGCTCGACTTCGGGCTGGCGCGCCTCGTCGATGCGGCCCAGGAGCCCGGGCTGACCCTGCCGGGCGCTGTCGTCGGTACCCTGGCCTACGCCAGTCCTGAGCAGGCGGCGGGGGAGCGCGTCGACGTGCGCAGCGACGTCTACTCCCTGGGCGTGATGCTCTACGAGCTGCTCACGGACGCGCTGCCCCACGACCTGTCCGGCGGCTCGTTCGCCGAGCGCCTGCGGGTGATCCAGGAGCTGCGCCCGGTCACCCCCTCGCACCGGGTCCCGGGCCTGGGGGCCGATCTCGACGCGGTGGTCCTGACAGCCCTCGAGAAGGAGCCCGAGCGGCGCTACGCGAGCGCCGGCGCCCTGGCGCAGGACCTCGGGCGCTGGCTCGCGGGGCGGAGTGTGCTGGCCCGGCGCGCTGGGCGCGGCGCGGCCCTCGCGCGCTGGCTCCGGCGCCGGCGCGGCGTCGTGGCGGCCTCGCTCTTGGCGTCCCTGTTCGTCAGCACGAGTTCGAGCGGTCTCCTGCATCTGCGGCGCGAGGCACGCCTCGCGCGGCAAGAGGTCGTCGAGCAGGAGAGTGCCCGGGCGAGCCTCGGCCACTACCTGGCGCGCACCCTCTCCCTCGCCGACCCGAGCGTCGCCGGGGTGGCCGAGCTGCCCATGCGCGCATTCCTGGAGCGCGCTCTGGAGGGCGTCGAGGCGACCCTCGGCGACACCCCCGATGTCGCCCTCGAGGTGCGTGCAGCCATCGCCGACGCCTTCAGCGGCCGGGGCGACTTCGACGCTGCCGAGAGCGAGCTGCGGCGCATCGTCGACGACCTGCGCGCAAGCCCGGACAGGGCTCGCCCCGCCCTCTGCGAAGCCCTCGTGCGACTCGGTGAGGTGCTGGCCGAGCGTGGCGAGTTCGAGTCCGCGCAGCGGGTGCTCGAGGAGGCCCGCACGCGCCTCGCGGCGCGCTCGGACGGGGGTGGGCGGCTCGCGGCGCGTGCCCACATGCACCTGGCCGCGGCCATCCGCGCCGGGGGCCGGGACGCGCAGCGCTTCGAACGTGCCGAGGCGCTCTACGCCGAGGCCCTCGCCGTTCTCGACGGAACGCCCGAGGACGACTCCGGGCTACGCCGCGCGATCGAGAGCGAGCGCGCCGCGGTGCTCTCGATCCTCGGGCGTTCGGAGCACGCGTTCGAGCTCTACGCGGGCCTCGTCGCGGCCTGCAGCGACGGCGCCGGCGAGCACTCCCTGGCGTGCGGCGTGCTGCACAACGACCACGGCGTCGCCCTGGGCCGAGCCCGGCGTGGACGCGAGGCCGAAGAGAGCTACCGCACGGCCCTGGCGGTCCTCGAGCCGCACCTGGGTCCCGACCACCCGCGGGTCATCGCGGTGCGCGCCAACCTGGGCGACCAGCTCGCACGCAACGGCGATCCCGCCGCGGGCGAGGAGCTGCTGCGCCGCGTCCTGGCCGAACGCCATGCGATCCTCGACCCGGGGCACCCCGACCTGGCGCGCACCCTGAACCACCTGGGTCAGGCGTTGCGCGTGCAAGGACGGCTGGCCGAGGCGCAGGGCGCCTTCGAAGAGGCGCTCGAGATCAACCGCGCGGCCCTCGGCGACAGCTCGACGGAGGCCGCCTCGGGTGAGCTGAGCCTGGCGCTCGTCGTCCACGCGCAAGGCCACGAGACGCGGGCCGCGGAGCTCGCGTTCAGCGCCCTCGAACGCTTCGAGGCGAGCCTTCCCGAGGGACATCCCTTCCGGCGCGAGGCGCAGCGGGTGGTCGCTGGGTTGCTCGCCGGCGGGGAATAGTAGAGAGGGAGCGGGGCCGGGCCCTGAGCCCGGCCCCGGGGGGATCCGCTAGCGCTCGAAGACGTAGACCG
>JAJFFA010000646.1 GCA_021776885.1 Planctomycetota bacterium | reverse complement strand
CACCAGAGTTTGCGTGCGGTGAGCCGGACGGCGTCGAGGGGCTGGTCGCGCCACCAGCCGAGGCCCTGGGCGTAGTAGTAGCGGCTGGTCCCCGACCAGCTGTCGTCACCCGTCGCTTCGCGCGCGCGCAGGCGCGCGTCGACGTTCTGCTGTTCGCGGTCGCTCGAGACTCCGGGGGCCGCGGTGTAGAGGCCCCGCGCGCCCTCCTGATTGCCGTGGTAGAAGGTCAGGCCGCCCTGGGCGCTGATGGCGATCCACTCGCCGCAGGCACGCCGGTTGTGCCAGGTCGCGGGGGCGATCGTGGCGCAGGCCAGGGCCAGGGCCAGGGCCGCGTGCCCGGCGCCGACGCGGCGCTCGCGCGCGCGCCGCACGAGCCAGCCGCAGACCAGGGGCAGGCCCAAGAGGAACGGCGGGTGGGCCAGGCAGTTCAGCCCGACGATCAGGCCCAGCAGCGCGGCGCGGCCGCGGGTCATGGGGCTGGGCGCGCTGGCGCGCTCGAGCAGGAGGGCGGCCAGGAAGGCCTGCAGGGTCACACCCAGGACGCGACCGGTGTAGTACGCCGGGTCGTCGAAGCCGAGCCACAGCAGGCTGGCGCCCACGCCGGCCAGGTCGCCGAAGCGGCGCCGCGCGCTGCAGCCCACGAGGGTCGCGGTGAGCAAGTGCAGGCCGAGCTGCAAGGAGTACACCGACCCGAGCCCGCCACCGAGGGCGCGCACGGCGGCCAGGACGTAGGTGTAGAGCGGCGCCGAGAGGAAGGGGCGCTCCGCCACCCAGTGGCCGGCGGCGATGCGTCCGGCGTGCTCCCAGTACACCTGCGCGTCCATCATAGGCGTGCGCGCGAAGGGGTTCAGGGCCGCGCCCTGGCTCAGGATCAGGACCTGCTGCCCGAGACCGAGGACCAGCAGCAGCGCGAGCCAGGACCGGAAGTGCATCGTCGATAGGGTACGTTGGCCGGCCCCGCGTCCGTTGGCGTGGGTCCGCCGAAACTCCTGCGTCGATGCTGCGCCCCTTCGGACTCCTGAGCCTCGCCAGCCTGGCCGCCTGCGGTGCGGCCGAGGTCCCCGCGCTGCGCGGCCCCAACGTGCTCCTGGTGTCCATCGACACCCTGCGCCCCGATCACCTCTCGTGCTACGGCTACGCGCGCGAGACCTCGCCGGGCATCGATGCCCTGGCCCGGGCGGGCGTCCTGTTCGAGAGCCACGTCTCGAGCACGTCGTGGACCCTGCCGGCCCACGCGGCCATGTTCACCGGCCTCTCCGATTCGGTGCACGGCTGCACGGATGTGGCCGCCTCGGCCCTCGCGCCGCAGCTGACCACCCTGGCCGAGCGCTTCGCCGGCGCGGGCTACCGCACGGCGGGCTTCTACTCGGGCCCCTACCTGGACGCCGCCTTCGGTCTCGACCAGGGCTTCGAGCGCTGGGTCGATTGCACCTCGGTCGGGGCCCTGGGTCCGGACGTGGCGGCCTGGGCCTCCGACCGTGACGTGATGCACCGCGCGCACACGGGGGTGACCAGCGAGCGCGTGGTGGCCGAGGCGCGCGCGTTCGTCACCCAGTCCACGGTCGGCGCTCCCTTCTTCGCCTTCGTGCACCTGTGGGACGTGCACTTCGACTTCACGCCCCCGGCGCCCTTCGACACGCTCTTCGACCCCGACTACACGGGGGAGTTCACGGGCGAGGACTTCTTCTTCGACGCGCGCATCGACAGCGACCTGGCGCCCCGCGACCTGGCGCACCTCGAGGCCCTCTACGACGGCGAGATCCGCTGGACGGACGAGAACCTCGGCCAGCTGCTCGCGGCCCTCGACGCCGCCGGCCTGACGGGCGAGACCCTGGTCGCCGTCACCTCAGACCACGGCACCGAGTTCTTCGAGCACGGCTTCAAGGCGCACCGCACGACCCTCTTCGACGAGCAGATCCGCATCCCCCTGGTGCTGCGTTTTCCGGGGCGCCTGGAGCCGGGGCGGCGCGTGGCGCACCAGACGCGCATGATCGACCTGGCCCCGACCCTGCTCGAGCTGGCCGGGCTGGCCGGCCTGCCGAACGCGATGGGGCGCAGCCTGGTTCCGCTGGCGCGGGGCGAGGCGCCGACCTGGGACACGACCGCGGTCAGCGAGCTCTTCTCCCTGGGCCGGGCCCTGCGCGGCGCACGCACCCTGGAGACGAAGCTCCTGGTCGACGAGGGCCAGGGGCTCGCGGTGGCCTACGACCTCCTGCGCGACCCCGGGGAGCTCGAGCCGCGCAGTCCCGCGCCCCTCGAAGTCGAGCAGCTGCGGCGCGTGGAGCGGGCCCTCGACGTCGCCCGCGCCCTGACCCCCGGCGCAGCGCCTGCGGCCGCAGCGCTCCCGGCCGAGGTCCAGGGACAGCTCGAGGCCCTGGGCTACACCGACGACGACTGATCCGGCGCATCCTGCGTCCGTAAAGTGTGCATGAGCCGATGCTTACGGCCTAGGTTGCGTTCAGGCTCGAAACAGAATACCATTCTGTTTCCATGCCCGAGAGCAGCACGACAGCCTCCCTTGCCCCCGTCCGGCCCCCGCGCCAGTCGCGCAGCCAGAAGACCCTCGCGCGTCTCCTGGACGCGACGGAGGAGATGCTGCGCGAGCGCCCCTTCGAGGCGATCACGGTGGCCCAGATCGTCGCGGCGGCGGGCACCTCGGTGGGGGCCTTCTACGCGCGCTTCCGCGACAAGGACGCGCTCTTGCCGGCGCTCTACCAGCGCTACGACGACTGGCTCGCCGGGCGCAACGCGCAGCTCGAGACCCAGCGCTCCTGGGCGGGCCAGGGTCTGGGCGGCGTGGCCGCATGGCTGGCCTCCGAGCTCGTCGGCTTCTTCGCTCAGCGCCGGCACTTGATTCGGGCACTGGCGCTGCACGCGCGCCTGCGCCCGGAGAAGATCGACGCGGAGACCCGCGCGCGGCGCGTGCAGCAGACGGGCTTCCTGCGCGACGCGCTGCTCTCGTGCCGCGACGAGATCGCCCACCCCGAACCCGAACGCGCCGTCGAGCTGGCGATCTTCATGGCGGCGTCGACCTGCCGCGAGTGGATCCTGTTTCGAGAGGCGCCCCACGCCCAGGCCACTGGCGGCACGAGCGACGAGCTCGAGCGGGAAGTGGCGCACATGGTCGCCTCCTACCTCAGTGCGGGGAGTGGCCCCGCCCAAGGACCCAGCGTATGAACCCTCTCTTCCTTCTGCCCTTGTCCCTCACCCCGCCCGCGCTCCAGGGGCCCGCGCTGGAACTGACCCGGCGCGAGCTCGAGGCCGGCCCGGTGACCTACCAGGTCGACCTGGGCCAGCTCGCGGTGCCCGAGAACCGGCGGGCGGCCGACACGCGCACGATTCAACTGGCCGTCGCTCGCCTGCGCGCGACCACCGAGGACCCGGGGCCGCCGCTCTTCTTCCTGCCCGGTGGGCCCGGGAACGCTGCGATCAGCGCCGCGCGCAGCCCCGTCTGGGCGCGCTTCCTC
>JAJFFA010000645.1 GCA_021776885.1 Planctomycetota bacterium | reverse complement strand
ACCCACGCCCCGGCGAGTGCCCCGATCGACGTCGAGCACTATGTCCTCGAGCTCGCCCTCGACCCCGTCCGGCGGCGCCTGTCCGGCACGGCAAGGGTTCGCCTGTACAGCACACAGCCGGCCCTCGAGCGCGTGACCCTCGACCTCGAAGGGCTCGAGGTCGCGCGGGTCCTCGAGGGCTCCGGCGCCGAGCTCACATGGCGCCACGGGGACGGGCGTCTGGTCGTCGATCTGGCGCGCCCTCTGGACCCCGGAGAGAGCCTCGAGCTGCGTGTTGACTACGCCGGAACCCCGCGCAAGGGACTCTGGTTCGTGGGCGGAGAGGACGGCGGGCCGGCGACCCACGTCTTCACCCAGGGTGAGTGCGAGGACGCGCGCTGGTGGTTCCCGTGCCTGGACGCGCCCTTCGAACGCGCGACGACCGAACTCTCCGTGCGCATGCCCGCCGGCTGGACCAGCGTCGCGGCCGGGAGTCGCATCGAGAGCCGCGACGAGGGAGGCGAGCGCGTCGACGTCTGGCGCATGCCGCAGCCGCACCCGAGCTACCTGGTCACCCTCGTGGCCGGCGAGCTGGTCGAGGCCAGCCTGTTGGTCGACGGGCTCGAGCTCAGCTACCACGCCCCTGCGGCCTACGGCCCATGGCTCGAGCCGTCCCTGGCGCTGACCGCCGAAGCCCTCGCTTTTCTGGCGGAGTTCAGCGGCAGCCGCTACCCCTACGCCAAGTACGCCACCTGCGCCGTCGAGAACTTCCCCTTCGGCGGCATGGAGAACATCTCGGCCACGACGATCACTGCGCGCGCCCTGTGGGACGCGAAGGGGCTCGCGGATGACCCCGCGGACGGATTGGTCCTGCACGAGGCGGCGCACCAGTGGTTCGGCGACCTGTTGACCTGCCGCGACTGGGCGCACATCTGGCTCAACGAGGGCTTCGCCACCTACGCGACCGAGCTCTTCTTCGAGCGCAGCCTGGGCGCAGACGCCTTCCGCGCCCGCATGCGTGCGACCCGCGACAGCTACCTGGCCGGCGACCAGGGCGCGGGGCGACGCGCCATCGTCTCCTGGGACTGGATCGACCCGATCGACCTGTTCTTCGGAGGGCACACGTATTCCGGCGGGGCGACGCGCCTGCACCTCCTGCGCTTCGTGCTCGGCGACGAGGTCTTCCGGCGCGGAGTGGCGCGCTACGTGGGCGAGAATCGGGGCCGCGGCGTGGTCACCGACGACCTGCGCGCGGCCTTCGAGGCGGTGGCCGAGCGCGACCTGGGTGAGTTCTTCGAGCAGTGGCTCTATTCCCCCGGGCACCCCGAGCTCGAGGTGCGCTGGCGCTACGACGATCCGCCCGGGCAGGTGACCTTGACCGTGCGCCAGGTGCACGACGTCGAGGGCGGCGTCCCCGCCGCGTTCCGCACCCCCGTCCTGGTGGAGATCATGGGGCCCGACGGCCCCCAGCTCTCACGTATCGCGCTGGAGTCGCGCCAGGACCAGTTCCGCTTCGCCTGCGCCGAGCGGCCGACCTGGGTGCGCTTCGACAAGTACGGATGGCTGCCGGCGCGGATCGAGAGCCAGAAGGAGAGCGCCGAGTGGCTGGCCCTCGCTGCGCGCGACGACGACGCCGGCGGGCGCATGGATGCCGTCCTGGCCCTGGGCCGACGGGCCGTGGCCTCGGACCCGGGCGACTCCGGGCGGGCGGCCCTCGTGGCCGGGCTCGAGGGCGTGCTGGCCGGGGATGCCGTGGGGGACGTGCGCGCCCTCGCCGCCCGCGGCCTGGTCGCCGCCGGAGCGGGTCGCGCGGCCCTCGTCGCGGCCGTGCGCGGCGACGAAGACCCCAGGGTGCGCGCGGCCCTACTCGCTGCCCTGGCCGATGCAGGCGGGGCAGGCGGGGCAGGCGGGGCGGACCCCGAGCTCGCCGCCCTGGCACGCGAGGTCTTCGAAGAAGGTGCGACCTGGGGCATCATGTCCGCCGCGGCGGCCCTGCTGGTGCGCTGCGATCCCGCCGGAGCCCTGGCCTGGATCGAGGCGCGGCTCGACCTCGAGGCGCCCCACGACGCCCTCGAGGCTGGCCTGATCGCGGCCCTGGGGCGCTTCGAGGTCGGCGGACCCAGGGCGCCGCGGGTCTGCGCGCTGGCCCTGGTCAGGCTGACCGACGAGTCCGTCGCGCCCGCCGTGCGCGAGGCCGCGCTCTCCGTGCTGCGCCCCTACGCTGCGGGCTCGGATGACCTGCGCACCGCCCTGATCGAGACCCTGGCGACACCCCAGGCCGCCCTGCGTCGCGCCGTCGTCGAGGCCCTGGCCGAGGTTCGCAGTCCGGACTCCCTGGCTGCCCTGGCGCGCCATTACGAGGACTGCGTCGTCCCGCGCGAGCGCAGGATCATCGAGGCGGTCTGGGCGCCGTGAGCTCGCTGGAGCGTTCGCACCGCTCCCTGGTGCGCGAGATGCGTCACGCGCTGCTCTCGGAGATCGGCGCGCGCGCGATCTACCACCACCTGCTTCGGGTGGTGCGGGACGAGGACCTGGCTGTCGTCCTCGAGCGCTTGAACCAGGAGGGCGTGCAGCTGGTCGAGGGGGTCCAGGTCCTGATCCGCGAGCTGGGGGGCAAGCCGCGCCGGACCAGCTTCCGACGCCGGGCGATGGCCCGCGGCCTGGCCCTCGGCGCGCGGCTCAGCGGGCCGCGACCCGTCCTGCGCATCTGTCTCAACGCCGAGGAGACCCTCGCGCGCTGGTACTCCGAGTACGCCCACTTCCTGTACCGCCTGGGGGAGCGCGAACGCGCCCTCACCTGCGAGCGCCTCTCCCTGGCCAAGCAGCGCCGCGCGCGGGTTCTCGGGGCCTGGGTCCACAACCTGCGCCGCGACTAGC
>JAJFFA010000644.1 GCA_021776885.1 Planctomycetota bacterium | reverse complement strand
TCCAGCGCCTGGCGGAGTCGGGCGAGAGCGGCCGCTACCCGAAGCTCGAGTCGCGCTACGAAGCCATCGCGACCATGGCCGGAACCGTCGGTGGCACGGACCCCCTGGGAGGCAACGGGCTCGAGTTGATGGCCCAGACGGACGAAGTGATCGCGCAACTGGCGGCGGACATCGACGCGGCCCAGGCCCACTGCCATCTGCTCTTCTACATCTATGTCGACGACCGCAGCGGCCGCGCCGTGGCCCAGGCCCTGGAGCGCGCGGCCCGTCGCGGCGTGTCCTGTCGCCTGCTGGTCGACGCCGTCGGCTCGCGCCCCTTCCTCGAGTCCGAGCTGCGCGACACCCTCGAGGCCGCGGGCGTGCGCGTCGTGGCCGCCCTGCCCGCCAACCTGCTACGCGTCGCCCTGGCGCGCATCGACCTGCGCAACCACCGCAAGATCGCTGTGATCGACGGGCACATCGGCTTCACCGGCTCACAGAACATCGCGGACGCCGCCTTCGCACTGAAGGCAAAGTTCGCCCCGTGGGTCGACACGATGCTACGCATCCAGGGTCCGGTGGTGCGCGAGCTGCAGCAGCTCTTCGTCAGCGACTGGTATCTCGACACGGGCGAGAGCCTCGAGGGCCTGCTCGACGTGTCGGTGCCCGAGGTCGATGGCGGTGTCCCCGTGCAGATCCTGGGCACCGGCCCCACCTCGCACAACGAAGCCTTCGTCCAGCTCAACCAGGCGGCGTTTCACCTCGCGCGCAAGGAACTGCTCCTGACCACGCCCTACTTCGTGCCGGACGACGCCTCCCTCGAAGCCCTCTGCGTCGCCTCCCTGCGCGGCGTGCACACGATGCTCGTCGTGCCCGCGAACAACGACTCGCCCCTGGTCAGCGCCGCCAGCCGCGGCTTCTACCAGCCGCTGATGGACGCGGGCGTCGAGATCCACGAGTTCACCGATGGCCTCCTGCACGCGAAGACCATGACGGTGGACCGTGAGCTGGCCCTGGTCAGCACGGCCAACTTCGACCGCCGCTCCTTCGAGCTCAACTTCGAGGTCTCGACCCTGATCTACGACTCGGACTTCGCCAGCCGCCTGCGCTTCCTGCAGCGCGACTACATGGCCCGCTCGCGCCAGATCGACCGCGCGGCCTGGATGCGCCGCCCCTGGCCCAAGCGCCTGATCCAGAACGCTGCGGGGACCTTGGCTCCCCTGCTCTAGCTCTAGCAGGCCGTGGCGAAATCCATTCGGCGCCGGGGCGTCAATCCTCCTCGAGGAGCGCGCTGCGCGCCGCCTCCAACGTGTCCGCACTGACGAAGCGCGTCGAGCGCGCGCCCTCGGCATAGGCTTGCAACAGCTCGTCCAGGATCATCAGTGCCGCGTCCACGTCCCGGCTGGCGCGCTCGACGCGGGCCAGCTCCAGCTCGACCCTGGGCAGCACGTCGTGCCGCGCCGAGTGGTGCTCGAGCAGATCCGTCCGCGTCCGCTGCAGCAGCCCGCGGGCCTCGTCGAGGCGCCCCAACCCGACCCTGGGCCTGCTCTATCCCCTGGGCGACGAGTTCATGATCGACGGCCACGGTCGCGTCGGGATCGGCACGATCTCGCCGGGCTCCAAGCTCGACGTCGCGGGCAACGTGCGCTCGAGCGGACGCTTCATCTCCACCGTGACCTCGGGCGCGCCTGGCATCCTGAACCCCGACTTCACCCCGAACCCGGCGACCCTGGCGGCGTTCGAGGCCGCGAGTCCGGGCTATGCGGCGCGGCTCGAGAGCTTCCGTCGTGATCGGGCGAGCGCGCCGCAAGCGGACGCGCGCCGCCCGACCCGCGGCCGCCCGGGGTCGTGGTACCGGGGTCCTGGTACCCGGGCTTGTGCCGAGGAGGGGTCAGTCGAACGTCGACAGGAGCCCCCCTAGCCCGACCGCGCCCGGGTTGCGCTCCGCGCGCTTGCGGGCGTAGCGCCGTCGGCGGGCCTTGCGGCGCCGGCGTCGGGCGCCATCCGCGAAGCGCTTGCGCGCGACCTCGAGTCCGCCCAGCTCGATGAAGCGCGCGATGCGCTCCAGCTCGCCACTGTCGAACCAGTAGCCGTGGCTTACGCAGCGGTCGATGACCACGCTGCACAGCTCGGCAAGATTCTTGCGCAGCATCACGCGCGAGCACACCGGGCAACGGAAGAGCGGAACCTTGCGCCGCCGCCGCCCCGACGTCGCGGGCTTGGCCCCGCGCCTCACCGGTGTGATCAGCTGCTTGGGCAGCTCACCGGGTAGGGGCTCGGCGCCCTTGACGAGCGCTTCGCGCTTCGCGAGGAACCGATCGAAGTCGACGCCATGCAACCAGACGCCGGCGCAGCCCGTGCACTGGTGAAAGGCTCGTTCGTCGGTCTCGCACACGACCAGCTTGCGGGCGCAACGTGGACAGGTCTCGTTGGAGATCGCACGCACAGCGCCCAGGGGCGCGATCTCGACCCCGCACGAGTTGCAGAAGCGCGCGCCCTCGGAGAGCTGGTGCAGGCACTCCGGGCAAGCCTCGCCGGGCTTGGCCCGGGGGTCGGGGCGGTGCGCGCAGTACGTGCACTCCTCGCTACCGGAGGCCAGGCGCCCGCCGCAGTTGGAGCAGTGCAGCATGCGCACGCGAATCGGCTTCTCGCGCGGCACCCTGGAGACGCGGC
>JAJFFA010000643.1 GCA_021776885.1 Planctomycetota bacterium | reverse complement strand
CGGTGCCAGGGCGGCGGCATCTGACTCGGCTTGGTGCCTGGAAACGCAGGCGAATCGGTGGATTCGGCGAGGCTTTCAGGCGCCGAGCTGGGGCAGAGGACGTCTTCCTGGCGCCGAATGACTTTCACCACGGCCTGCTAGACCTGCAGAGCACGGATTGTGATCGATGTAGCTGACGAGCACGCAGCGATAGCTCAATGAGCGCACGGGCTTGGATCCGTATCGACCGCGGACGAGAGTGCCATCGCGTCGACGGGACCGGTTGAACCACCGCGAGTAGGCGAGCTGAACCCGATGCATCGCCTTGGCCATTCGGCCTTCAGGGCTGCGGAGGAGAAGGTGGTAGTGCGTGCCCATCAGGCAATACGCATGGACCTCGATCTCACCCCGACGGACGGCGCGCGCCAGACACGCCAAGAAGAAGCGGTAGTCCTCACGCCGCTCGAAGAGCGTTCGCCGGGCTATCGCGCGGTTGAAGACGTGGTGCCAGCGGCCGGGTTCGTCGTGGCGAGGGATGCGAGGCATGGTCCACGGGGGACGCCCGCGGAGGAATGACTCACGCTGCAGAGGGTGGTTGCGGGTGTGCGGCGGTAAACCTGGTTCAGTACCCTTCGGCCGAGCCGGCTCCGCGGGGATCGGTTCCACCGAGGAAACGTCGAGGTGTTCCTTGCTCGTCGTACTCGATCATCAGGCCGTGGGCGTTGCCCAGGATGCGCACTCGGAGCTTGTGGCCGAGAGCTTCCAGCGCGGCGCGCGTGGCCTCGGGAATCCGCGCTTCGACATCCAGGTGGTCGGGTTCGTTGAAGGCGACCCGCGGCGCGGCGATGGCCGCTTGAATGTCCATGTCGAAGTCGACCACGTTCATGATCATCTGGGCGCAGGTCTGCGTGATCGTGTGACCGCCCGGCGTGCCGAGCGCGACCCAGGGCCGGCCGTCTCGCATGACGAAGGACGGGGAGTCACTCGACAGTTTGCGGCGGCCTGGATGAGCGTCCATCGGATTCCCGGCCGGCTCGAATGTGCAGTAGGCCAGCGAGTTGTTGAGCCAGATACCCGTGCCCTCGGGCATGATGCGGCTGCCGAACAGATTGCCCAGGGTGACCGTTGCGGAGACGACGTTGCCCTGTCCGTCCGCGACGACGAAGTGAGTCGTGTTCTTGCTCTCACTCGCGGAGACGATGCCTGCGTAGTCGAACACGCTCGCCTGCTCGCGGTCGAGCTTGGCGTTCTGTTGCTGGAAGTAGTCGGCCGACAACAGATCGGCGTAGGGAGGCGGCTTGACGTCGGGATCACCGGAGTATGCCAGCCGGGTCCAGTAGGCATGCTTGGTGACCTCCGCAAATCGGTGCAGGTAGGCGACCGAGTTGTGGCCCAGCGCGCGGTTGTCTTCTTGCTCCATGATCCCGAGCCGGATGAGCATCGGAAACGCCCCGGCCGGAGCCGACGGCGTCACGACCTCGTACCCACGGTAATCGACCGAGATCGGCCGCCACCACTCGGCACGATCTTCGGACAGGTCTTCCGCCGACAGAAACCCGCCGGACTCCTTCATCGCCGCGGCAATCGCCGCACCGATCTCGCCGGCGTAGAGCGCGGAAGCGCCCTGCGCCGCAACGCTGCGCAGCGACCTGGCCAGGTCCGTCTGCAGTAACCGATCACCGGCAACCAGGGGGGCGCCGTCCTTGCCGTAGAAGGCGCGCGCGTGCTCCGGGAACTCGGGGAACGCGAGGCCGATCCAGCGCGCCGTCTGTTCGTCGATGATGAACCCCGTGGCCGCATGGCCGATGGCCGACTCCAGCAGCTCCTCCCAGGGCAGCACACCAAAGCGCTGCGACAGGGCCTCCCAGGCATTCACGGCGCCCGGTGTCGAGACGGCCTTGGCGTTGCGCCTGTTCTCCATGTACCCGGGAGTCGGCTCGCGGTAGAGATTCGCGTCGACCGCCAGGGGGATCTTGCCGCTGGCGTCGAGGTAGTGAGCTTCTCCCCGTTCCGCATCGAACACCAGGATGGTCCCGTACCCGCCCATTCCCGACATCATCGGCTCGACCACGTTCAACGTCGATGCGATCGCGACCGCGGCGTCGAAGGCGTTACCTCCACTGCGCAGGATCGCCAATCCCGCCTCGGTTGCCAGGGGATGGGCTGTCGAAACCATCCCGTGCCGGCCGACGGCCGACGCGCCTTCGTCGAAGGGTGCCGGGCTGGGCACCGTCTCGCAAGCCGGGAGGGCCGCCAGGCACAACGTGGACAGGACAAGGGATAGCTGAGTCGTCATGATCCCGATGTTACCGGTCCAAGCTGCGGACGTACGGAGTCAGGACAACTCCCTCCCGATCACGCCACCTCAATCGAGGACAACGGCGATGGAGTCGGGCAGGGTCAGGTCGCGTGGTAGCGTCTTGCCCGCGACCGGAGAACTGGCGGTGAAGAGCACCTCGTGAGCACGCCAGCCGCGGCAAGAAAGAGGGCCTCTCCGACCCAGAGTCGGAGAGGCCCAGCGGCGCTCTGGTCCCCGCGAGGGGAGGGAGGAGGTGCACCCCTCTCAGCGGAGGACTTCTGCTGCGCGGTTCACCCACGCAATCCAGGTGCCGCGGGGGAGTCGCGTTTCCGCACGGGACGGGAACTCCGGTCGCCGGACTCATCGACCCCTACACCGGCTTGACCGCGATTCGTTTCGGCCGAACGGTCTCGGCCTTCTGGAGCGTGATGGTCACGACGCCATTCTCATGCTCCGCCGAGACATGCTCCGGATCGACCGGGCAGGGGAGCTTGACGGACCTTTGGTACGAGCCGAAATGGCGCTCGGAGTAGTAGCGGTTTCCGTCCTGTGACTCGTCCTGGTCGATCTTCTGACCCGAGAGGGTCAGCACGTCGCCCGCCAGGCTGACGTTCAGATCGTCCGGACCCATGCCGGGGACCTCGGCTCTCACGCGGATCTGCTCGTCGCTCTCGGAAACATCCAGGAGCAGCCCGTGCGACGAGCCTGCGGAGGGAATCCAGGCGTCGTCGAGGAGCCGGTCGAACAGGCGGTCCCAGTCCATCCGCATGCTGGACACGGGAGCGACCTGCATGCTGCCGTTGCG
>JAJFFA010000642.1 GCA_021776885.1 Planctomycetota bacterium | reverse complement strand
GGCAGCCTCCACGGGCTCGGACGCCTCGACCCAGTCGGCCCGCGTCGCGGGCGCCGTGTGGATGGGCAGCACGCGCACGTGGACGCCCGGCAGGGCCAGCCCCCCGGCATCGACGACAAGGACCCGCAGGGCCGCGCTCGGTTCGAGCTGCAGGGCCACGCGCCGCGTCTCCCTCGCGCGCAGGGGGCGCTCCAGCGGAAACTCGAAGCGCCCGGGGAGATGTCCCGGGGCCGTGACCACCAGGGCCTTCAAGCCCGGCAGCACCCCCTCGAGCCGCAGGGGAGCCGGCTCGCCGCCCGCGGCGCGATAGAGCTCCGCGCGCTCGCCCTGGGCTCCGAAGAGTCCCTCGACCCGCGCAGGCTCGAGGGCCTCGCCCGCCGCGTCTGCGACGCTCAGCTCGACCTCGCCCGCCGCGACCAGACTGCCCGCGAGGCGTGCCGGCAGCTCGAGCACCCCGCGCTGCAGCGGCAGGAAGCGTGGGTCGTCGACGCGTACGGACCAGCCCCCTTCGGCACCGAGCTCTGCCGCGGGGATGTCCACGTCGTCGAAGCTGAAGTCGTTCGCCCCCCCACTGCCGGAGTCCGCCTGGCGGCGCGCCGTGGCGATGCGCTCCTCGCCGTGCCA
Source organism: Planctomycetota bacterium (assembly GCA_021776885.1). Lineage (GTDB taxonomy): Bacteria > Planctomycetota > UBA1135 > UBA1135 > JAJFFA01. The sequence goes on along the minus strand of JAJFFA010000642.1, from coordinate 2,139 downwards.
GAGGAGCACGTGCTCGGGGTCGATCTCGAGCCCGTGGTACGGGTCGGTGAACAGGGTCACGCGCAGCTCGGGCGCCGCGACCACGGGCAGGGCCAGGCTCACGTCGACGTGCTCGCCCGCGACCACCCGGGCCGTCGTCCCCGGTCCCCATCCAGCGGCGGGGTGGAAGGGGCGCAGGCGCACCTCGCCCTCGGGCAGGGCCTCGAACTCGAAGCGTCCAGCTGCGTCGACCCGTCGCTCCGCGTCGCCGCCCTGGGAGGTGGCGTCGAGGGCTTCGGCCACCACGCGCCAGTCGGCGCGCGCGTCCTGCGGCACCTGCTCCCAGCCCACGAGCGCACCCCCGAGCGCCCCGGCGCCGAAGAGGCGCACGTCACCCACCAGGGCCGTGCCGCCGACCTCCGGCCAGGTCAGCTCGAGCCGCGCGTCCGCGCAACCCGCGACCGACACGCGCAGGACGGCGTCCTCGCTCGGCTCGGGAACACCGCGCAGAACGAACAGCCCCTCGGGTGTCGTCGTCGCGGACGCACCTCCTTCGAGCGTGACCTGTGCCGCCGGGATTCCGACCCCGCGTGCATCGACGACGCGCCCGCTGAAGAGCGCTTCGTCCGCTGCCAGGGGTCCCACCCGGGGGGACGTGCGCCCGCTGCCCTCGGGAGCGGCGGCCGACGTGGGGCCGCTCGACTCGAGCGCGACCGGCGCCTCGATCCTCGCAGGGGCGTCGAGCCCCGCGGTCCCTTCAAAGGGGGTCGCTTCGACAGGCGCCACTGCCGCGGGAGTCGGCGCGGAGGGCGTGGGCGCCGTTGGAGAGGGCGCGGGCACGACGGGCGGCGCTGCCCTGTCGTCGACGTCGAGGGTGACGGGAGCGCCCGCGAACACCTCGGTCCCGCGCGGCGCGCGCGTCGCCATCCACCCGACGAAGGCGACGAGGGCCAGGAAGAGAGCGGCCAGGGCGCGGTGCATCCGGGTCAGGATAGCGTGACGACCCCGGTTCGGTCAGGTGTCACGGGCCCAGCCGAGCCAGGATCTCGCTGCAGACCTCGTCGGGGCTGGCTCCGCTGGTCTCCACCGTGTCGTCGCACAGGGCGTAGCTGGGGCTACGCTCGGCCAGGATCGCCTCGAGCTCCTCGGCCGCGCGGGGATGCCCCTCCGTGGGTCGCCGATCACCCTGGGCCATGACCCGGGACAGGTGCTCGGCCGGCGAAGCGCGCAGCCAGACGGTGCGGCAGGCCGAGCGCAGGCGCCCGAAGGTGTCCTCCGCCGCCACGATGGAGCCGCCCGTCTCGAGCACCAGCCGGCCGCCGCGCTCGAGGACGCGCTCCAGGGCCTCGCGCTCGAGCCTGCGGTAGGTCGGGGCGCCGCGCAGGTCGAAGAGCTCGGCCAGGGGCATACCCGCCAGCTCCTCGACCTCGCGGTCCAGCTGGACGAAGGGGGCATCGAGGGCCAGGGCCAGGGCGCGTCCCACCGTCGACTTGCCCGCCCCACGCAGGCCGACGAGGGCCAGGCGCTCCCGGGGTACCCGCCGTTGCAGGTCGCACAGCACCCCCAGGGGCAGGTCCAGGGCGTCGGCCAGGGCGGAGAGCCGCAGCAGGGTCGGGTTGGCGCGGCCCGCCTCGATCTCGCCCACGGTGCGGCGGCTGACCCCCGCGCGCTGGCTCAGCGCCTGGATCGAGAGGCCGGCCCCCGAGCGCAGCTGGCGCAGGCGCTGTCCGAGCTCGTGGAGAATGGTTTGCATGACGAAGAGGTGGTCCTTATACTGCCTGGCCTGCGAACAAATGGGAAGTATACATCCCATTTCATCTCCCCCATGACTACGCGTGCCCCGGAGCCCCCCGTGACCGCAACCGCCGCCGCCAGCACCACCGAGCGCCTCTCCTTCCAGACCCGGCCCGAGGACTACGTCCACTGGAAGCTCGAGATCGAGGGCGAGATCGCCACCCTGCGCATGTCGGTCGACGCCGACCAGGGGCTCGCGGAGGGCTACGAGCTGAAGCTGAACTCCTACGACCTGGGCGTCGACATCGAGCTCGCCGACGCGATCCTGCGTCTGCGCTTCGAGCACCCCGAGGTGCGCTGCGTCGTGCTGACCGGCAACCTCGACCGCGTCTTCTGCGCCGGCGCCAACATCGTGATGCTGCGCAG
>JAJFFA010000641.1 GCA_021776885.1 Planctomycetota bacterium | reverse complement strand
CTGGGGCGACGGCGCGGCCCACGGCCTGCGCGTGCTGCACGAGCCGGGATCGAGTGAGGTCAGCCTGCTGCTCTGGGCGGGGGCGCCGGCCGAGGCGCTGGCCGCCCTGGCCTTCCAGGCGGACTAGAGGCTTTGGATCCCCGAATCGTGTGCGGATGAGTCAAGTTTCGGCTGGCCGAGCCTGACCGTCTCCCGCGAGTTCCGATCCAAAGCCTCTAGCACCCGCCGCAGGCGGGTGCGGCGGCGCAGCCGCCGTCGGACCGAGCTCGCGAAGCGGGCCGTCGGTCCAGCCGCGGAGCGGCGTGTCATCCGGTACCGAACGTCTCGAGTACCGGCTCCCATGCGGACTCCACGCTCGTCGGGCTGGGGCGCAGCCCCACTAGTCGTTTGCACCCGCGGGTCGCCTTCCCGGCGGCCCGCGTCAGCTCTCGAAGATCTTCGCGCGCGTGAAGTGAGGGAGAGCGGCTCGGCTACGAGAGATGGCCTTTCTCGTTGAGCAGCCGGCCCAGTTGGCCCATCGAGGCGAGCACCTCATCCTCGTGACCGGTACGGGCAGCCATCTGCTGCATGCCTGGTTGGCCAGTGCTTCGAGCCAGGTCCAGAGAGAGAGGATTCGTGGCTCCTACGCTCGAGTGCGTAGGGCGCGGCCGAGGGGAGTTCCGGCTCAAGTCTGGATTGCGCTGCGCTCGATCGATCGGGAGTCATGATCCTCGAATCCGGAATCCGAATCTTCGTCTCGCATCGTCGATTGTTCGAGTCTGACCGCAACCGCTACTTCGTCGGCACGGTCGAAGGCTACGAGGGTGGGATCGCGCGGGTCACGGGCTACTCCTGGGCGCGCGATCCGTACAGCGGAGCGTTCGCGCGCAAGCCCGGGCTTCGCACCAAGATCCTCGCGATCGCGTCGGGCACGCTGATCCTGTATCAGCTACCGGCCAGCGTCGACCCCGCCGCCGCCGAGATCGTGCAGCGCGGGACAGACGTCGTGTTCTGCAGTCCCGACGGCTTCGAGATGGACCTGACCGAGGGCGCCGCAACCGGCGGCGGGATGGCACCGCCGCAGCGTGGTGCACGCGCTTCCTGAGCGCACGCCGAGGAGCTCGGACCGACCCGCTAGCCGAAGGGGGTGCTGCGCTGGATCTCGATCAGTGCCTTGCGCAGCCCCGGATTCTCGGTCAAGACGCGCAGCTTGAGCAGCTGCAGGACGTGCTTGACGTCCGCCCACTCCTCGACCAAGGGCTTCTGCGCGCGCACCAACTCGGCCGCCTCGCGCATGGACGCGCGCAGCAGGTCCGCACTCGGCATGCGCGCGACCTCCTCCTCGAGTGCGTCGACGATGCGCTCGAAAGCCCCTGCCTGGAGCCAGGCGCCGTGGCAGGCGTCACAGTGCTCGATGGCGACCGCCGTGCCGCGGTAGCTGACCCGGTACATTCGCGCGCCACAGCCGGGACAGCTCAGTTCATGCGCGCCTACGTCGAAGCGCTCGGCCTCGCTCCACAGCTCGAGCTCGAGCCAACTGACGTTGGGGTCGGCGTGGTCCTTGGCCGCCGCGATCCCCGCATCGTCGATCCACAGGCCGCCGCAACGCGGGCAACGCGCGGCGGGAGAGCCGTGGAGCTCGGTGCTCTCGAGGGCGACGAGGCACTTGGGGCAGCTGGAGGTAGAGAGCTCGTTCGTCATGGGTCTGCACCTTTCTCTGGAGCGCCGATGATAGGCGATCGGGGTGCACCGCCATGCCGGAATATCAGGGTCGCGGACCTCCTACGGGATAGTGCGCGTTGTCGAACATGAAGCGCCAGTGCATGGTCATCGCGGCGAGGACGGCGATGTGCCACAGCTCGTGCGCGCCGATCACGCCGGGGATGACGACCAGCCCGTCGAGGGCCAGGACGGCGGCACCGAGCGAATAGGTCACTCCGCCCCCGATGAGCAGCCCCAGCTGGCGAGTCCCGAAGCGGCGCCAGACGACCAGGCCGGCGACTCCTGCGATCCAGCCCAGCAGGAGATAGGCCGCCGTCCCGAGCCCGGCCGGCATGCGCTCGTAGAAGACGCTGAACAAGACGATGCCCGTCACCGCGGCCAGCCACATCCCGACCAGCGGCAGCCAGCGTGCGCGACCGCGAAAGAAGAGCCCCTGCACGGGGGTGTGGGTGCCAGCGATGAGCGCGAAGATGGCCGCCTGGTCGAGACGCCCGAGCACCGCGCGCCCCGCTCCGTCGAGGGGAAGCATGTGGTAGACGCCGCTCATGGAGAGCAGAAAGACGCTGGTGAAAACCCAGACGGCAAACAGCGCGACGCGTCCCGCGCTGCCGTGCGAGCGGCGTAGGAGGGCCCAGCCCAGCCCGGCGAAGGCCAGCGCACCGATCAGGTGCGAGAGCGCCGCGAAGGGCTCGGAGAAGCCCGCGATGGAGTTGACGTCCATGGGGCGGCTACCTCTTGGTCCATGACGGGCCGCGTTGCACGTACGCATTTCGACCCCGAGGGCACCCCTTGGGCGACATCGTTCCCACGACGGGCAGGTCCGGCTTCAGGGCTCCATGGGATTCGACGGATGGGGTCGGCGATTCGCAGCCGGACCGGGCCCACCTCGAGGTCTCGTGGTACCGCAGGGCGCAGAGTCCCAGCGCGGTCCCGCCGCGCTTGGTGAGAGGCGTGGTGCCCGCCAGACGGGGGGGGACGCGGAGGGGCCGGAGCACCGGAATCTTCGGGAACAGGGGATTCGGGTGCAGTTCGCCAGCGCCGCGTTCCGAAAAGGTTGTGTCGCTTTCGGCTTCTTTATTCATCTCCGCGGTCGCCGCGGAACGCCCTCGAGGCACCGGACTGTGAAACCCTATCGAAAGACCCCGCGCCTCGGGCGCAGAGGGAGCGCCCTGATCGCCTCTCTGATCTCGGTGATGGTCGTGGCGACCATGGGCGCCGCTATTCTGCAGCTCAACGGATCGTTAAGTGGCAGGCAGGAGCTCGGCATCGACACCAAGCGCGCGCTCTACCTGGCCGAGGCCGGTCTGTCGGAAGCGTACATCGCGGTGGCCCAAGGCAAGAGCGGTGCTGTGGGCACGCCCGAAGTGCCGGCACGCTTCGGAGACGGCGTCTACTGGGTCACGGCAGAAGACTTCGCGGACGGACGCGTGCAGCTGCGTAGCACCGGGCTGTGCGGCAGGGGACGCATCGCGATCGACATGATCCTGTTGCGTGAGCTGAACCCCCTCGCCGCCCTGGGAGCCTTCGGTGGTGCCGACATGGTCCTCGAGGCGGGCAGCGTGGTCGACGGCTACGACTCGCGCCTGGGGCCGTACGAGGAGCAGCTCGACCCGAGCATCGAAGGCTACGAGACCACTGGACAGGGCGGGCAGGTCACCTCGAACGGGGACGTGTCGCTCGAGGGTTCGAACACCGGGATGCTGGGCCCCGAGTCGGCCAACACCCGCGTCTTCGGCGATGCTTCGCCCGGGCCGCTGGGGGCCGTCAACCTGGGAGCGGGCACGGAGGTGACGGGTACGACGCTGCCGCTGCCGAGCCTCGCCCAGGTGGCCGAGATCGAGGTGCCCGAGCATGCGTCCGTCGGCAGCTACACCCACAACGACCCCGGTGCTCCGTTGATGCTGGGAAAGCGCGACCGACACTACGAGTCCTTGACGATCGGTGCCCGCTCCAAGGCGATCCTGGTCGGGCCGGTCTCGATCGTCGCGGACACGTTCGTCCTCGAGTCGGGAGCCGAGCTCGAGTTCGACTCGACCCAAGGGCCGGTGACGATCTTCGTCCCCGCCTTCCTGAACTTCAGGCCTGGCTCGATCCTGTCCAGCGTCGATCGTGACCCGCGCCGGGTCGCCATCCTGACCCAGGCCACCGAGGCTGTGCTCGCGTCGGAGGGGGAGTTCTTCGGGATGCTCTATGCGCCGAACGCCGCGCTCGAGCTGCCCGCTGGCTTACGCACCTACGGGCTGAGCGCCGCCGAGCGCTTGACCCTCGCCAGCCAGGCGCACTTCTCGATCGACCGCGGGACTCTGGACTCCGTCCCACCGGGGCTGCGCAGCCTGCCGGCGTTCCTCTCCTGGCGACTTGCGGAGCTGCCGGACGAGCCCCTGGTCAGGTCGCGGCTGGAGCCGCTGGCCTGGTTGAGCGCGCAGGGAACGACCCCGACGCCCTCGCCCGATGCGCACCTCGAGAAGTACGTGCGCATCGTGTACCGAGGGTTCGACGGGGAGGCCTACGCCTACTCGGGGCTCGACAGCGCCTTTGACTGGACCCTGGTCAAGCGGCCGATGAAGGCCCTGTGGGCCGAGCGCGAGGAAGACTTCGCCGATTGGCAAGGTTTCGAGGACTACGACGGCGCCGACACCGCAGCGGCCGAAGGCGCCTCGATGTTCTGAGCCGGAGCAGGCGCCGCTCAGCCGCCGCCGTCGAGGGTCAGCACATGGGTCTGCACAGGCCTGTCGTCGACGCGCAGGTAGAAGGCTTGACGCACGCGTCCGAGCGAGTCGTCGAGCACTTCGACGCGGTAGCCACCGGGAAACAGCGCCAGCTCGAAACGGCCCTGCGCGAGCCCTTCTAGCGAGCCCAGGACGGGCAACCCGGCGGGGGCGAAGGGCTGACTCGGGCCCAGGCACAGCTGTCCGTCCCAGACCCGCACCCGGCCAGCGAGCGCTGACCCGGCGCCCTCCAGGTCCAGCTCGACACGAGCCACGGGCCCGAGCCGCAGCTCGATCGGTTCGAGCGGCGAAGCCGAGCCATCGAAGGCGAAGCGCGCGAGGTACGGAAGCTCGGGTCGCCCGAGCAGGACGACCCACTCGCGCCGGCGGCTGCTCGAGGCCGGCTCGAGCGTGAACTCGCCGGCCGGGCCGCTGCGCGCGTAGGCCGGCAGCCAGGTGGGGGTCAGCTTGGCGGAGGCCGTGGTCGGGCTGTGGAAACCCTCGCGCTCGACGTCGCGCAGCAGGATCCAGTGCCGCGCCATTCCACGCCCGTCGGCGTCGAGCAGCCACCCCCGCAACACCGGGCCTGCGCGATCGAGTGTCACGCGAAGCGGGCGCTCGGTGGTCCTCAGCCGCCCTTGGAAAGGGTCCAGGACGCCGTCGCGTCGAGCGTACCCGGGGGCCTGCACACGGAGCAGGAAGGGCCCCGGCCAGCGCAGGGCGAGCCGTGCCTGGCCGTCGGCGTCCGCCCGGCCGGAGGCCAGCGCGGCAGGGTCGCG
>JAJFFA010000065.1 GCA_021776885.1 Planctomycetota bacterium | reverse complement strand
CTGCTCCTGCGGCGCGCCCTCGAGTCCGGCCCTCCGAACGCCGAGCTGCTGACCAGCCTGGGGCTGGCGCTCAAGCTCAGCGGTGACTGCGAGGGCGCCGCCGAGGTGCACCGCGAGGTCACCCGCCTGACCCCGGACGACGACGTCGGGCACTTCAACCTGGCCCTGGCCCTGGTCTCCTGCGGGCGACTCGAAGAGGCCGTGGTCGCCTACGAAGAGGCCCTGCGCTGCACCCCCGGCGCGTCCCAGGCCTGGAACAACCTGGGTGCGGTGCACGTGCGTCTGGGACAGATCGAACGCGCCGTCGAGTGCTACCGCCAGGCCGTGCGAGCCAACCCGACGGACGCCCTGGCCTGGCTCAACCTGGGCACGACCCTGCCGGGCATCGGCGCTGACCTGGACGAGGCGGTCGACGCCGTCCAGCGCGGACACGACCTGGGGCGTGTGCAGGAGGACTGGAACTTCGACTCCGAGGCGATGCTTGCGAACGTGCGTGCCTGGCGCGACGACGCGGCACGCATCGAGGCCTACCAGCGCGGCGCGGCCCAGCCCTCCGCGGGCGAGCTCGCGCGCCTGTCCTACGCTGCCTGGGCCGCGGACCAGTTCGAGACCAGCGCGGGGCTGTTCCTCGACGCCCGCGCCCTCGACGCGGGGGTGGGGACGGGGGACGTGAACGGGGCGCGCTTCGTGGCCGCCCGCTCGGCGGCGCGCACTGCGGCCCGCGGGACGCCGGACGCGCCCTCCGCTGCGGGGCCCTGGGCCGGCGCTGCTCTCGCGTGGTTGGAGGAGGACTTCGAGCAGCTCCTGGGGTTCCTGGACGCGGGCGGGGAGGAGCAGGAAGTGCGCCGCATCCTGACCGAGTGGCTCGGCCTCCCTGCCTTCCGCGGGACGCGCGCGCCGGTCGCGGAGTGGGCGGCCCCCGATGCCGAGGCCTGGGCCGACCTGTGGGCCGCGATCCGCGACGTGCTCCAGGCCCTGGGGGGCGAGTGATTGCGGGTCCGGTCGGAATCTGACCCAACGCCGGACCCGGGCGCGGCATCCTGGAGTCGACCCCACCCCGCGCAGCGCTCCTATCCATGATCATCCGCCCGCTCTCCTTGCTGCTCGCCTCCCTGGCGCACCCGGCCCTGGCTCCCGCGGCCGCGGCCCAGTGCTCGGGCGTGGCCTTCGACCACGCCGACTTCGCCCTCGACACCGACGGCGAACGGCTCGTGCTGCGCCCCGGTCCGGTCCAGGTCTATCAGCGCACGGCCAGCGTTCCGGCTGCGGGCTTCCCCGGGGCGCCCCAGGCCGCCGGTCCCCCGGGCTGGACGCTCCTGGCGGAGTTCCGGCCGGACATCGGACAGTTCGGCTTCGGCTACGGCCGCAGCGTCGCGCTGTTCGGCAACACCCTCGTCGTGGGCTCGATCTTCGAACCCCTGGGAGCCCTCAACTCGGTCGGCACGACTTACGTGTACAGCCTCGGGGGGGCGGCTCCCGTGCAGCGCCTGCGCCCCAGCGACGGGGCCGACGGTGACCTGTTCGGGGCCCAGGTGGCCTTCGATGGCTCGACGCTGATCGTGGCCAACAACCTCGGCTTCGGCACGGCCTCGGCCGTGTACGTCTTCGAGCGCCAGGGGGGCGACTGGGTCGAGGTCCAGAAGTTCCAGGCCAGTGCAGGTCAGCCCGATGACCTCTACGGCTCGGCCCTGGCCGTGGCGGGCGATCGCTTCGTGGTCGGCGCGCGCCTCGCCGATCACGTGGACGTCAACTCGGGGGTCGTCTACGTCTACGAGCGCGTGGCGGGCGTGTGGCAGGAGAGCCAGCAGCTGGTCGCGGCGGAGACGGATCGCCACCAGCAGTTCGGTACGTCCGTGGCCCTGGATGGCACGCGGCTCCTGATCGGCGCGCCGATCCAGGACAACGGTCGTGCCCACCTGTTCGAGCTGCAGGGGGGACTCTTCGTCGAGTCGCGGCAGCTCATCCCGCCGGACCCGCGGCGCTTCTACAAGTTCGGCCGCGCGGTGGCCTTGGCCGCTGGCCGCGCGGCGGTGGGCGCGGAGCAGCGCGTGTACGTCTTCGACGAGGCCTGGGACTGGAACGTGGTCCGCCGGCACTACGGCGGCAACAGTTTCGGCGAGCGCCTGGCGATCGGGGGCGACGTGGTCGCCGTGGGGGACTTCAACTCCTCGGGCCAGGCACCCGAGGCGTACCTCTTCCCGACCGACGCGTTGATCTCGCCCTCGTGCTACTGCGACGGGGCCATGGCCTGCGCCGACCCGGACGCGGGCTGCCGTGGCTCGGCGCGGCGCGGGGTCGCCCTGGCGGCCTGCGGCTCGACCAGCGTCAGCCGCGACGACCTCGTGCTCTCGGTGGACCACCTGCCAAACAGCGGCTCCTCGATGGTCTGCTTCCTGATGGGCACCCTGGGCAGCGGACCGGCCTTCGGGAACGGCCGGCGTTGCCTCGCTCCGGGCAGCGTCTTCGCCTTCGCGCCGGGCCAGTCGAACCAGGGCGAGCCCGTGTTCAGCGGACCGGGCCTGGTCGGCTACTCCGTGGCGAACCTGCCGCCGGGAGCCCACATCCTGGCCGGGGAGACGCGCACCTTCCAGGCCGTCTACACGGACCTCGACAACCCGCCGCGCTGCCCCGGCGGGCTGCAACAGACGGACTTCACCGGTCGCAACTCGACCCAGGCATTGAGCGTGACCTTCGTGCCGTGAGGGGCGGGGTGCGGCGGGGCGTTCAGGGCGTCTGACCCGGCGCGCTGGCCCCGGCCGGGGGGCCCGGCGCGCCGCTCACGTCGCCCGCGTCGATGTTTCGCGGGGCCTCGGCGATCCAGAGCTCGAAGGCGTCGGGCGAGGCCTCCTCGGCCAGGTACAGGATGCGCCGCCCGTCCGCCGTGAAGGTCACGTCGTTGAGGCTGGCGTCGGCTCCGCCCTGCAGTCGGCGGTGAATGCGCGCCGGCGGGCGGCCGCCCATGAGCGGCGCGTGGAACAGCTCGAAGACGCCGTCCGTGGCCGAGTCGGCGCCGTAGATCAGGTGGCCGTGGCCGTCGAAGGTGATGCCGAAGGACTCGGCGTCGCCCCCGGGGTCGAGGGGCGGGCCGCTGATCGGCACGGCCGCCGCGCTGCCGTCGAAGGGGGCGCCGTAGAGCTCGAAACGCTCGTCCACGTCCTGGTCGGCGCGGTACACCACGCGGGCACTCGAGGCGTCG